>DYHU01000167.1:2462-8114 GCA_020724025.1 Syntrophorhabdus sp.
AGAAGAGGCTGCCCTTGAAGACGGACAGGAATTTGAAGATGAAGAAGATGAAATAAGAAAAGTTGTTGAAGCCCGTGGACCACAGCCAAATATGAGTTTCTTCGGCTTTACTGCAACGCCTAAGGCCAAAACACTCGAAGTCTTCGGCAGCAGGGACCCGGATGGGAAACCACGGCCTTTTCACCTATATTCCATGCGCCAGGCCATTGAGGAGGGCTTCATCCTTGATGTCTTGAAAAACTATACCACCTACGAGACATACTACCGTATTGCAAAAGCCATTGAAGAGGATCCTGAGTTCGACAAACGCAAGGCCGTCAGAGCTGTCGCTCGCTTTGTCTCGTTGCATCCGCACAATCTCGCCCAGAAAACTGAGGTGATGGTGGAGCATTTCCGCGAGATTACATCCAAGAAGATTGGGGGTAAGGCGAAGGCTATGGTGGTAACGAGTTCACGTCTCCACGCAAAACGTTATTTCTTTGAATTTAAGAAATACATCAGAGAAAAAGGGTATAACTGGATCAAAGTGCTCGTTGCCTTCTCCGGCAGTGTAAAAGACGATGATTTCCCGGAAGGCATATCAGAACCCCAATTGACCGGATTTGGCGAAAAACAATTGCCGGAGGTATTTGAAAAAGAAGATTATAGAATCTTGTTGGTGGCGGAAAAGTATCAAACAGGGTTCGATCAACCGCTGCTGCATACGATGTTTGTAGATAAACCGCTTTTCGGAGTGAAGGCGGTCCAAACCCTTTCAAGAATCAACCGTATCCATCCAGGGAAAGAGGACACGTTTATCCTGGATTTCGTAAATGACCGGGACACTATATTAAAGTCATTTCAGCCCTACTATGAAATGACTACCGTTGAACAGGTCACTGACCCCAATCACCTTTACGACCTTAAAAACAAGCTGGACGAAAAACAGGTTTACTGGCAATCCGAAATCGATGCCTTTGCCAGAGTCTATTTCCTATCGAAGAATATGCTAAACCCCAGAGAACAAGGAAAGTTGAACGCTTTTATTGATCCAGCAGTTGATCGGTATAAAGCATTGGAGGAAAACGACCAGGATGAGTTTAAGAAGGGGTTAAGAACGTGGACAAATATCTATTCCTATCTCTCTCAAATTATTACTTTTCAGGATGTTGGATTGGAGAAGTTTTTTGCTTACGGGAGGTTGTTACTTACTAAACTGCCTAAAAAAGACTTGGCAGAAAGATTAAGACTGACTGATGAGATCGCCCTGGAGTATTACAGGCTACAGAAGGCTTCGGAAGGTGCGATTGCCTTGGAAGCGCGGGGCGAAGTTGGGATTCAAAATATTACCGAGGCAGGGATAAAAAGAGCTAAAGAAGAAAAAGCACATCTTTCCGAAATTATCGAAATTCTAAATGAGCGCTTTGGTACGGATTTTAATAACGCCGATAAGCTATTCTTTGAACAGATAGAAGAGGAATTAATCGGGGACGAAAAACTCCAAATGCAGGCTAAAAGCAACACCATTGAAAACTTCAAATACGGTTTTGATGAAGCTTTCCTGGCAAAATTGATAGAACGGATGGAGGACAACAAGGAAATATTTGAGAAAATTTTGGATGATAAAGAGTTTGGAGATGTTGTCAGGAAATGGATGCTTAATAAGGTTTATGAGAGGATGAATGAATAAAGAGGAAGTCAAAACGTGAAGACGATCAAGGAGATGCCGGAATATGATCGACCGCGCGAGAAACTTAGAACCAAAGGTGCCGCAGCGCTATCCGACGAGGAACTCGTGCAGGTAATCCTGGGCCGAGGGGTGGAAGGGCACGATGTCCGGTCCATGTCAAAAGAAATCGCTGGAATTATCAAGAAAAAGAGGATCGGCCTCACGGAAACAGATTTAACGGCCATTTCTGGAATGGGCCCGGCTAAGGCATTTCAGCTTATTGCAGCATTCGAACTTGCCCGGCGCCATTTGATCAAGGACGCAATTAAGATTATAAAGGCAGAGGATGTTTTGCCTTTGCTCACCGATATCACCAGTAAACAGCAGGAATACTTTGTATGCATCTCACTGAATGGGGCAAATGAGGTCATCGAGAAAAGGGTCGTAACAATTGGACTCTTGAATCACAGCCAGGTCCACCCTCGTGAGGTTTTCGCCGATGTTATCGCGGATCGCGCCGCCTCCGTCATTTTTGCCCACAACCACCCATCGGGTGAACTTCAACCAAGCGAAGCCGATTTAAAGATTCATGAACAACTTATCCAAGCCGCGAAAATCCTTGGCATCCGAGTATTAGACCAGGTGATCGTGACGAGGAAAGGATATTGCAGCTTTCAGGAGATGGGGTTAATCGAATAACGGGAAAGACCCAGGGGAAATATTTGATTTTATAAGCATTCTTAAAGGAGTTTGATCTCAATCAAATCTATGAGATCTGGACAAGATACTCCTCACCGTTGTCTGACAATCTACTGAAGGAAAGTGCCCGCTTCCCGGAAGATGTACTACGCAACCCTGCGAATTTGAAGTTGTTCGTAATAAGTTCAAAGTCGTTCCCGATCGGCGACTTATATGTACAGCATAGCTACTCACAGACTCCTCATTGGGCTTGGGGGTCAGACTTGATTATTAACTTTAGATAAGGAAAATGGGGTCTGCCCTTGACATTTGGCGAATCATCTTAGGAAACCGATGAGAAATCATGAGGGGGTCATCCATAAAAAAGTTGGCTATAGCAATTTCGGAATGCGGATTTTGGATTTCGGAGTAAGGAGGGGAGCATGGGAGAGATTGTTCACACATCAAGAATCAAAATCGTAAGGGAAAAAGGTCCGACAAGAAGAGCCATGATAGAGGGATTTAATGAGCCGATCTATTACGGTGTCCACGGAGGGATTAAACGATTCTATAAAGTCGAGCCAGAAAAAGAACACGCAGCTACCCTCGATCATATTGTCGCTGCCACGGCAGCTTGAATGATGGGAACTCTGGCCAGGTTCCTGGCCGAAAGACAGATCCCCACTCCAGAAGACCGTTATCGGGCAGAAGTTGAAGGGGATATCGAAAACGTCAACAACGTTCTGAAAATCACGCAGATTCGCGTCAGGTATTATTTGAGAGTGGTTCAGGGAAAGGCTCAAGAGGCGAGAGATGCCTTTTCCTCTTACCTGACCTCCTGCCCTGCAGCTCAGAGCGTGATCGGCTGTATCAATATCAAGGATGATCTCATGATCGAGGAGATGGCCGCATAGAAGAGCAGAGTATCAACAAGGTGGGCCCAGTCCGAGAGTAAAAAAGGATAGCGATATGTCAAGAATGAGAGGAGGAAGACTATGGGGAAAATTATTGTTATTTATCACAGCCAGCAGTATGGGAATACTAAAATGCTTGCAGAAGCACTTGCGGAGGGGGCTCGGGAAGCTGGGGCTGAAGTTAACCTTATTAATACAAACGAGCGGCGGGTAACCCTAGAAGAATTTTTGGCCGCCGATGCAATTGCGATAGGCACCCCTGATTATTTCTCATATGTCGCGGGCACGATCAAGACCTTCTTCGATGATATCTACCTGTGGGATCAATCAGGCAAGCCTGTCAAAGGAAAACCGGCTGTGCTCTTCTTTTCCTGTGGTGGTGGCGGGAAAGTGAGGCAGCCTTTCGAATCCCTTGCTCAGCGCTTCTTCCAGCAGTTGGGGGAGACGGTAGGAAGTGAACGTCCCATTAGCAACGAAGCAAAGAAGAAGTGCATCGCGCTAGGTAAGGAACTTGTGAAAAACCTAAGTAATAGGACTTCAAAAAAATAAACGTTTGGGGTCAGGCTTGAGTTTCGACATTTTGAAAAGTGGTGTCATCCATAAAAAAGTTGGCCGTATCAAATGCGGATTGCGGAGTTAATAAAAAAAACCAATGAATGAGTTAATGGGTGAATGAGTTATTGAGTAACTAAATCTTTGAGGTATTGAAACTGACTTAATTTTTAAGTCAGTTTTTTCATGTCAATGGCTTGTGGGCTCCTCCAACGGAAACAGGTTGTGAGTCTAAACGCCTGCCCCTCTTACTTCTTATTCCATTAGAACGATAGCACTGAAGTGGCGCCGTGGCAACGGGAGGCGGTGCTGAACAAGATGGACCCAAGCTGGATCTTTTCAATATCTTCCGAGTTGGTACCTAATGCAAAGAAAATTTCCAGGCGCAGTACCAACCTAACTGTTGGGGATCAGGAGGACATCCTATACATTCTGTCTGTATGCGTGAATCAAAGAATTTGGGGTCACCCATTAAAAGGCATTAATAATTAATTATTTCCTTTCCGAAAAATTCTTCGAGCCATTTTCAATAAATCCTTGGGTTTACTCGCAAAGTAAGGTATCCTGGTAGCTTGAATAATTGGAAAGGAATCGGCAAAGAGGATGGATGGAAATAAATTTTCCTATGAATGGATCGAGACTCTTCCACGCCTGGGAGGGGTTGCCCGGGTTCTGGGTCAGGCCAAAATCATCGGGGTTGACCTAGAAGCGGACTCTTTATACCACTACTTCGAAAAGGTATGCCTCATACAGATCGCTACGGAATCCACCTCTTATGTAATGGATCCTTTGGCGCTAAAGGATCTTTCCGCTTTACACCCCGTTTTCTCCAATCCCCGCATCCGCAAAGTATTCCACGGGGCGGATTATGATATCCGTTCCCTGTACCGGGACTTTCGGCTCGAGGTCGAGAACCTCTTCGATACACAGTTGGCCTGTAAATTTCTGGGCCTCCGGGAGAGCGGCCTGGAAGCGTTGCTGCGAAGTCGGTTCCATGTGGAGCTGAATAAGAAATATCAGCGGGCCGATTGGTCCCAAAGACCCCTTTTCCCGAAGATGCTGGAATACGCAGCGATGGACGTCATGTACCTGATTCCCCTGGCCCGTATGCTGGAAAAGGAACTGGAAGAGAAGAGCCGATTATCCTGGGTGGAGGAAGAATGCCTATTTCTGAGTAAGGTCCGATTCACGCCCCCCAGCCATGCCCCGCTTTACCTAAAAGTGAAAGGGGCTTTTCTCCTGGATCCCCGGAGTCTTGCGGTTCTGGAGGCTTTGCTGGAATTCCGAGAGGCCCAGGCCCAAAAGTCGGATCTTCCCCCCTTCAAGTTGCTC
The DNA here is from genome assembly GCA_020724025.1 of Syntrophorhabdus sp. Next base: position 7,587 of record DYHU01000167.1, read on the forward strand.
CCCAACGGACCCCTCCTGGAATTGGCTATGAAAAAACCTTTGCGCCTGGAAGAATTGGAAACGGGGAAAGTCCTGAGCCGGAAGCAAATCGACAGATATGGGACACGCCTGCTGCAGGAAATTCACCGAGCCATGGCCATTCCCGATGAAGATCTTCCGGTGTACCCCCGGGAAGCAAGGCCGGATTTGTCTTCCCCCTTACGCAAAAGGGTCAAAGCACTAAAAACCTGGCGGGATGTGCGGGCAAAAAATTTAGGGATGGAGCCTGGAATCCTTTTGAATAACGCCCTGATCAATGGTTTCGCTTTGAAAAATCCCCGGTCGATAGAAGAGATGGAAGAGATTCCGGGCTTGAAAAAATGGCTGCAAGATCATTTCGGCCGGGAGATTCTGGCTGCTCAAACAAAGGGGCACAAAGGGGATGGGAAATGAGGGTTCCGGATTAGGGAAAAAGCTTTCGGGTCATATAAGGCAACGAGGGGTCGCGGTAGGGACGCTGGTTGCCCAGCGCCCCCCGCACAGATCCGT
>DYHU01000662.1 GCA_020724025.1 Syntrophorhabdus sp.
TCGACTAAGACCTTAATATCCTCCTTTTTGTGGTTCCTCAGACTCACTTCAAAAGCAACTTCATAGAGATTATAGCCCAGGTGTTTATATTCGGTCTGGGTCTTCTCTCCCACCACATCAAAAGCCTCTCCGATCTTAATCTTGAACTTTTCGTCCTTCGGGGTATGGTCAATCCGGTCTTCTCCCACAAACTGGAGGCTTCCATCCTTATCCTCTTTATAGACCCGGATCGTCCCCTTGGGCAGGGGAATTCCGAGGTTACTCTTTTTTGTATTCTCCAGTTCAAGAAAGACCCCGACTTTCTGCTTATTTGATTTCTGGTCATATCGTGAGTAGTAGTACTGAGGATGGCCTGAGAAGATGAATAGTTTTTTTAGCGGAACCTGATTGGCATCGAGCAGGGACATCTGCTTAGTCTGATTATCTTTGATTGTTGTCCTTCGGTCCAGGGTATAGAGATGGTATTCAAAGAAGGACTCCTCTTTGAACTGCTGACTGGAAGCCTCTTTTGCTGCAGCCATAGGCCTTGCATAATCCATTCTCATCTCACCATGAACCCGGTGGATATCGCCGGCCACCAGCTTCAATAGCGCATTCTGGTAAGTGGCTCCGCTCCGGTTGTCAATCGTTACCCAGCCAGTTAGTACTACAGCGTCATTTTTTCGTCATTCCCGTGAAAACGGGAATCCAGGATGTTTATGGGCTCCAAAACCCCAACTGGATACCCGCTTTCGCGGGTATGACGGATGGGGCGGAAGCATCCTTTGTTGGTGCACAGTACCGTTCTTTCTCAAAGAGTCGCTGTAGGGTTAGGTCAGTCATCGTATCGAGTTTATTCAATACAGCCACATAATCGGCCTTCCAGTTGATTCCGGAGGTAAGATAAGAAGCCTCCACTTTCTGAGGTCTTGAAAGCCTGTTCTCAAGCATCCAGACGAGCGTGGGGTTTGGGATGAGGTTTTCAGGGATTTTTGAAAGGAGGATTCGACCATAATGGCCGATGTGGATCTTGTCGCCGATCTGAAAGATATTTCCGCCCTGGGTGGAAAGAAGTGTGGCCTCGATGATTTCCTCTTTTTTCGTTTCATTGTTGAATGTTGCCAACTGGACCTTCTGGCCCACATACTTTTCAAGCAACTTCTGGGGGCTGAGAAGGTCGTATTCGTAGTTCTGCTCCAGGACATT
>DYHU01000006.1:0-6201 GCA_020724025.1 Syntrophorhabdus sp.
AGGCGGTGGTCAGCATTTCCGATCACATGGATCTCCTTGGGAGGACTCAAATGGTAGAAGATCCCCAGGGCCTGTTCTACGGGGACAAGTTCATCTTCTTCTCCGTGGATGATCAGACAATTCGAGACCCCGGGCAAAACGGGCAATAACCGATGTTTTGGAAGATCCTCGAAAAAGCCCTCCGGAGGGAGCGGATAATCTTCCCCCTGTTCCTTTGACCCGAGATCGTCCAGGTGAAGAGGAGTCGCCCAGACTACCAAGGCTCTGATCTCTTTATCCCTTGAAGCCCTGATCAGTGAAAGAAAGCCGCCAAGGCTCGATCCCACCAGGCCGATCCCCTTTCCTAAACCCGGATAAGACCTCACAAAATCGATGGCAGAACCGAGATCGATCAATTTCTTACTGATCGTATGATCCTCTTCTCTTCCCTCGCTCTCCCCAATCCCCCTGAAATCAAACCGAAGCATGGCCATTCCCTCTTCTGATATTCGCTTTCCAAGGGCGATATACTTTTCGCTATCTTTGCTCGACAGGAGACCATGGGAGGCAATCACACAGGGTGGATTCTCGCTGTCAGGAAGATGGAGGATGCCTGAAATCTTACAGCCTTCACTCTGAAAAAACACTTTCTCGATTTTCATCTTCTGATCTCCCTAAAATGGTGCGGCAGTAAATGAAATTCCAATCACCAATTTCCAATCCCGCCAAGGCGGGACCAAATAAGCTCCAATAACCAATGACCAAAGCGCCCCCTCACCTTTGTCCTCTCCCTGAGGGGAGAGGGAAGGGGCTATTTCAGTCATTGAGATTTCGGTCATTATTTGGTTATTGGTGCTTGGGATTTGGTGATTCGATTTTAATCCCTGCTTCTTTCATCGCTGTTACATACTCTTCTCTCAATTTCTCTTTCGGGATGCCGTGGTCGATGAAATCCCAGGGAAAGATTTCGTCTAGATCCCTCCTCCGATAGACAAAGAAGTCGGGATTGAGGCTCGTCTCACGGAGGGCCTGTTCCCAGTTCCCCTGATGGCCGTGAGCGGCCATCAATACCTTCCCCACCCTCCGATCTCCTCTCGAAAGCAGGGCCTGGATATAGGCCCACTTGGGAAGGTCATGGATCATCTCGATGTTCTTTTCCCCTCTGACCCCATTCCGGAGGATCTTCAGCTTCCTCTTCAATTCACTCACTTTCTCGAAAGGGACCCATTGAAAGGGAGTCGCTGGCTTGGGCACAAATGGATTGACGCTCAGAACCAGTTTCCACCTTTTCTTCTCGTTCACCCGGGCGGAGACAATGTGATGCTCAATCCTCTTCGAAAGGGTGAGGATCGCCCTGACCTCCTCATCGGTCTCGGAAGGAAGTCCGATGAGAAAATAGTTCTTGATCTGTGAAAGGCCATTTTCAACCAGTGTCCGGATCGCTCTCAAAATCTCATCATCTCCATAACCCTTTTTTAAAACCTTCCGGAGCCTCTCTGATCCCGCTTCCGGAGCAATGGCGGCGGCCCGGGCCCCGCCCCTTTTCAAACACTCGATGAGGGAGGGCGTAATCGCATCGATCCTCAGGGAGGCCAGCGAGACTCCCCCTTCATGGGAAAGGATATCCTCACATAGCGCAACGAGATGGGGATAGTCGGAGATGGCTGTTCCGGAAAGACCGATCCGTTCTTCTTTTAAAAGGGCCTCTCTGGAGAGCGATTCGAGCAAGGAGAGACTTCGATTTCGAAAAGGATGATAGACAAAACAGGCCGCACAGAACCGACATCCCCTCGGGCAACCCCTGTTCACTTCCACCAGAGCCATCTCCTTGAACTCCGTATCCCGTGTGAAGAGACTCGATTGGGTCGGGAATCGATCGATCTTCGAAATCCATCTCCGTTTAATCTTGGGAGGCATCCCCGGTTCGGGATCGACTTCTTTTATCCTTCCATCTCCGGCATAGGTGACATGATAAAATTCCGGAACATAGATCCCCTCTATTCTTGTCAGCCTCCTCAATAAATCTTCCTTCCCCCTCCTCGAGTGACGGTAGACCTCCAGGAATTCTCCGATCACCTCCTCCGCTTCGCCGAGGACGAAGAGGTCGAAAAATTCGCTGAGGGGTTCCGGATTGAGAAAGACGGCCACACCTCCGGCCATGACCAGCGGATCTTTCTCTCTGCGGAGGCACCGCTCCAGCGGAATTCGGGCTAAATCAAGAAGGGTGAGAATGTTGAGGAAGTCGTTCTCAAAGGAGACGGAGAAGGCTAATAGATCGAAGTCTGAAAGGGGCCTCTGGGATTCGAGTGAAATAAGTGGGGTTTTCGTCCTCCAATAGTCCTGGAGATCTTCCGAATCGGGAAGGAAGGCCCTCTCGCAGACGACATCGTCTTCTGAGTTGAACCTCTGATAGACGGTCTGAAACCCGAGATTGGACATCCCCACATGGTAGGAATTCGGATAGAGGAGACATATCGAAATTCTTCCTCCCCAGGGCTTCTGGACAGTCCCCCTCTCTTTTTCGAGAATGGCTTTCGCCTTCTGAACGAGTTTCCAGGAAATCATAAGTCATCAGTTATCAGTAATCAGTAATCAGTTGTTAAGGAGAGAACGACATCAAGTATAACAAATTTTCAATCTTCATACCTAATATTATCATTTACAACTGATGACTGACCACTGTTCACTGATAACTTGTTTGTTCAATCCGCCTGTTTCCTTAAAAAAGTGGGGATATCAAAACGGTCCTCATCCTCAACCGTGAAATCGGAGGGAGAGTCCAATTTCAACTCATCGAATCGTTCGTTGGCCTTTACCCTTCTCATAAAAGCGGGGGTTTCCCTGTTCCCCTCCTTGACGCTGATGGAGAATGGAGGAATTTCTTTGCTGCGGTCCTTGAAACCAGGAATCTGAGGAAATCGTTTTATCCCTGAGGGGACCGGCTTATCCACCTTTTTCTCTACAGGTTTGCCGAAGCCGGTGGCAATAACGGTGATCCGAATATCCTCTTTCATTGAAGGGTCGATCACCATCCCCCAGATGACATTTGCATCCTCATGAGCCTCCTTCTGGATAAGGCTGGTCGCCTCATTGATCTCACTGAGGGTCATATTCTCTCCGCCGGTGATATTGATGAGAAGCCCTCTGGCCCCCTCGATCGAGATATCCTCCAGGAGCGGACTGGAGATCGCTTTCTGGGCGGCCTCCATGGATCGATTTTCTCCGGAAGCAATCCCCGTTCCCATCATCGCCAATCCGGTTTCAGACATGACGGCCCGCACATCGGCAAAATCGAGATTGATGATTCCGTGGCCGACAATGATATCCGAAATCCCTTTGGCCGCATGGTAAAGAATCTCATCGGCCTTCTTAAAGGTCTCCAGCAAGGTCATATTCTTGCCGCTGATGCTCAGGAGTCGTTGATTCGGAATGGTGATCAGGGCATCCGCTGTCATCCTCAGATTGGCCAGACCTTCTTCGGCCTGTTTCGCCCTCTTCTTTCCCTCAAAGTGGAAGGGTTTGGTGACGATGGCTACGGTGAGCGCGCCCATCTCACGAGCCACCTCTGCGATCACCGGGGCTCCACCTGTGCCGGTTCCGCCGCCCAGGCCGGCGGTGATGAAGACCATGTCCGCCCCCTTCAGGATTTCGCGGATCATCTCCACATCTTCCAGGGCCGCCTTTCTCCCGACCTCCGGATTCGCTCCGGCTCCCAGGCCTTTAGTCAAACTGGCGCCCAGCTGGAACTTCATCGGAGCAAGGTTTGCCGCCAATGCCTGAGCATCGGTATTGGCGGCGACAAATTCGACACCGGTGAGGTGACTCGAAATCATGGTATTCAGAGCATTATTCCCTCCTCCTCCGATCCCGATGATCTTGACCTTGGCAGCCATGTTTTTGTTCTCGTCAAATTCGATCATATCTTCCTCCTTTTTTTAAAATTGGAATATTGAAAAGATGGAATGTTGGAAGAATGGTTTATTTACCCATGATGATCTCGTAAAAAGTCTGAAAAGGAGATTTTTGTCATTCCTGCGCAAGCAGGAATCCAGTATTTTCATATAGTTAGAATTTCCTGGATTCCCGTTTTCACGGGAATGACGACTTTTTACGATTCCATTACTCATTATTCCATTTTTCCAGTATTCCATTATTCTATCAAAAAAATTCTCCTATCCATTCTTTCATCCGGCGGGTGACTTTGCTGAAGACATTCCCCTCGCCCACCTTAAACCGGCTCTGGACCATATTTCGACTTCCATAGAGGACGAGACCCACTCCGGTGGCATAGATCGGGCTGTTGACCAGATCGACCAACCCTCCGATTCCCACAGGCGTCCCCCTCCGGACAGGCAGATTAAAAATCTGCTCGGCCAGTTCAGGGATCCCCTCCAGGATAGCGCTTCCTCCCGTCAGGATCAGACCGGAGGCAATGAGATTTCCATAACCCATCTTTACCAATTCATCGCGAACCAGCGAGAGGATCTCCTCCACCCTGGGTTCAATGATCTCCGCAAGGGTCTGCCTCGAAAGGACACGCGGCTTTCTCCCCCCCACGCTGGGGACTTCGATCGTCTCATCCTTTCGCACCAGAGAGGTGAGCGCGCATCCATAGCGAATCTTGATCTTCTCGGCCTCCTCCACGGGCGTGCGAAGCCCTACCGAGATATCATTGGTGATATGGCTTCCGGCCAAGGAGATGACGGCTGTATGTTTGATCGCACCGTTCGAAAAGATGACCAGGTCCGTCGTCCCGCCACCGATATCGATGATGGCCGCTCCCAGTTCTTTCTCCTCGGGGGTCAGCACGGCTTCGCTCGAGCCTAACTGTTCCAGGACGATGTCATCCACATCGAGGCCGGCTCGGTTGGCACATTTGATGATGTTCTGGGCAGAGGTAATGGCGCCGGTGACGATATGAACCCTTCCCTCCAATCTCACCCCTGACATTCCGACCGGATCCTTGATTCCATCCTGATCGTCCACGATGAACTCCTGAGGGATGATATGAATGACCTCCCGATCCATCGGGATGGCCACCGCACTCGCCGCATCGATGACCCGCTTCACATCATTCGAAGTGATCTCCTTGTTCTTGACGGCGATCACTCCATGGCTGTTGATCCCTTTGATATGCCCTCCTGCAATGCCGGCATAGACGGAAGTGATATGACAGTCCGCCATCAACTCCGCCTCTTCGACCGCTTTCTTAATTGACTGGACCGTGCTCTCAATATTGATGACCACTCCCTTGCGCAACCCTTTTGAGGGAGAGGTCCCGAGACCGATGATATTGGCCTGACCGTTGGCCACCTCTCCTACGACGGTGCATATCTTTGTTGTTCCGATATCCAACCCAACGACCAGCGAATCCTTCTTGCCCATTTTCAATCACCTCTTTTCTAATTTGACTTGCGGGGAATCTTTTTGACCACCATTCTCTTCAAGTCACTGCAGTCGATCGACACTGACGAGACTCCCCTCTTCTGAAGATCTGTCCAGATGAGGGACAATCTCCTCAATTTTTCCCCAAAGTGATCCCATCCCATTCTGACCTCCACCCCTTCGGCCTCTGTGAAACATTGAATCCCAAATATCTTCTCCATCCGGATCTCCGAAATCCCCTCCAGGGGAGGAGTCTTTTCCTGATTGGCGATCCTTAAAAACTCGAGGGCTTTCGTGACCATATGTTTTGCCACGACCGGGTCTTTATCAAACGCCTGCCGGTTCAAGCCGGTGAGAAAGGGAAAATTATATTCATCCCGATCTCCCACCCTCGAAAAGATCACCCCTTTCGAATCGATATAAAAAGGGTCCTCCAGTTGAAGGATGGCCATCGGCCTTCTCTCCTCTATATGAATCAACACCCTGTTTGGAAAAATCTTCCTAACCCTCACATAATCGACCCAGGGATGGGCCTCCACCCGCCCGGCGATCTCCTTGAGCGGGATGGTAAAGAGATTGGGCATCCCTTCGATCCTGGCGAGCGAGAGAATGGTCTTCTCCGGAATTTTCCGGCACCCCTTGATCTCCACCTCCTTTACCCGGAAAAAGGAGTCCTCCAGAAGGCGGACATACAATTGATGGCCCGCAAAGAAGAAACAGATGAGAAAGAGGATATGAAAGGTCACCCGGATAGCTCTTTTGAGAATTTCTTGAAATCTCTCGCCCCCTCTCTCCTCCCTTTTCTTCTCCGGCCTGAAAAACTTCTCCTCACTCATA
>DYHU01000006.1:6301-30433 GCA_020724025.1 Syntrophorhabdus sp.
TCTATTTTTAATGCCGCCCCCAAAAGGATCCTCTCAGCCAGCTCCCCAAAAGAGATGCCGACATACTCCGCAGCCTTGGGCAGGAGGCTCGTCTCAGTCATCCCCGGCATTGTATTCACATCGATGACGAAGGGATTTCCTTCATCATCCGTCATCAGATCGACCCTGGCGCAGCCCGAGCAGCCCAGCGCCTGAAAAGCCCTGAGACTGATCTCCTGGGCATGGAGATATTTTTCTCTGGGAATCCGGGCCGGGATGATATACTCCGTCTCCCCTTTCGTATATTTCGAGTGGTAATCATAGAACCCGCTCTTCGGAACGATCTCGATGATGGGCAGAGCAATGTCATTGAGAATGCCCACGGTGATCTCCTTCCCCTTCATAAACGCTTCAACCAGGATCTCTTCATCGTATCTCCCTGCCTCCTTCAATGCTCGAAGAAGTTCTTCCTCCTTTTTGACGATGGAGATTCCGATCGTCGACCCCTCCCTTGCCGGTTTGACCACGACCGGAAGGGGAAGGGAAATTTCTCTCGGCGTCTCTCTCTCAATTTCCTCCCTCTTAAAAAATTCGAAGGCGGGTGTCTCGATCTTCTCGTGGAGAAAGATCTTCTTGGCCATCACCTTATGAAGGGCGAGGGCGCTCGCCAGGACGCTTGATCCGGTATAGGGAATCCCCATCAACTCCAGCATCCCCTGAATCGTTCCATCCTCTCCGTATCTTCCATGGAGGGCGATAAAGGCTATTTCAATTTTCTCTTTTATCAACCTTTCCGCAATGTCACGGCCCACATCCAAGGCACAGGCTGTATAGCCTTTCTCCAGAAGGGCTTTGTGGATTGCCTTTCCTGTCCGGAGCGAAATCTCCCTCTCACGGGAGATGCCCCCCATCAACACACCCACCTTCTTTTTCTTAAAGGGTTGATCCTTCATCTACTTACCGCCAAAACTCCGCAGTCCTTATTCCGCAATCTGCATTCCCTGCCCCGACTTGCGGGGCGAAATCTGCATTATGGTTCACCCACCACCCTCACCTCCCTCTCCAGGGAGATGGACTTCTCCTCGTAAACCTTTTTCTCCACCCACTCGATGAGACGGAGAATCTCTTCCGCGGTCGCCTTTCCCAGGTTGATGATAAAATTCGCATGGCGATCTGAAACCATCGCCTGCCCCATGCTGAACCCTTTCAACCCGATCTCATCAATCCACTTTCCTGCCGGCCCTTCCTCCGGATTCTTGAAAATGGAGCCTGCACTCGGATAGTCGAGAGGCTGTGTTCTCTTCCTCATCTCTGAAAAGGACTTCACCCGCTCAAGGATCTCCTCTCTTCTTCCATTCCTCAGATGGAAATTTCCTTTCAGGATGATCCAGGATGGCGGTAAGGCCAGACTCCGATAAGAGAACCGGAGCCTTGACCGGGGTCTCTCGACTATCTCCCCATCCTCTTTCATCAAGGTGACGGAATGGACGACATCTTTCATCTCTGCTCCCCATGCGCCAGCATTCATGGCCAGCCCGCCGCCTACGGTCCCTGGAATGCCGAAGAAGGGCTCAAGTCCGGCAAGCCCTCTCTGGATGGAGAATTGAACCAGTTGCTGAAGCAAGCAGCCGGCTTCAACCTCCAGAAACTCCCCATCCCTCTCAATCTTCTTCATCCCCTGGGTCAGACTGACCACCCAGCCGCTCATTCCTCTGTCCCTCACGATGAGGTTGGTTCCTTTTCCTAAAATGTAGACCGGGATTCTTTTTCTCCGGGCATGCCGGATCACCTTTCTCAGTTCCTTCACATTCTTCGGGAAGAGGAGACACTCCGCAGGCCCTCCCACTTTAATGGAGGTGTATTTCTTCATCGGCGCATCGAAGAGCACTCTTCCCTCGATCAAACCTTTGGCCTCTTTCTTATAATCTTTTGTCACTGCCCAATCGCCGATTGTCTCAGGGCTAAAGCCCTGAGCTACGTAACTCAGCCCTTCAGGGCTGATAAAAACTCCGAACTAATCCAGTCGTTTCGCCAGCTCCTCGGCCACCTGCCAGATATCTCCTGCGCCCAGGGTGATCACCATATCTCCAGGGACAACGACACCAAGAAGATGGTTAACGATCTTCTTCTTGTCCGGAATATAGGTCACATCCTTATGACCGTATTCCCTGATCCCCTCAAAGAGAGCTCTTGCCTCCACCCCTTCTATCCGGTCCTCTCCTGCCGCATAAATATCCGTCAGGATGAGAACATCGGCGTCGTAAAAGGCCGCCAAGAAATCCTGGAAGAGGGCCTGTGTCCTCGTATAACGATGGGGTTGAAAGACGGCGATGATCCTTCTCTTCCATCCTGTTTTCACCGCCCTCAATGTGGCCATGATCTCCACAGGGTGATGGCCATAGTCATCCACGATGAGGATCCCTTTCTTCTCCCCCTTGACTTGGAATCGTCTTTGAATCCCGTCGAAATCCTTCAGGGCGTCCTGAACGACCTGAAAGGGAATGTCGAGTTCAAAGGCGGTGGCCACGGCGGCCAGTGCATTATAGACATTATGAAGGCCTGGCATCCGGATCCTTAACCTCCCGATCTCCTTTCGCTGATAGAGCACATCAAAGGTGGTGGAGAGTCCGTCGAATTCGATCTCCCCTGCCTGAAAATCGGCCTGGGTCGTCAACCCATAAGTCGTGAACCGTTTCTTCAGCTTTGGGAGAAGACTCTGGATGTTGGGATGATCGAGACAAAGCACAGCCAACCCAAAGAAGGGAATCTTGTTAAGAAAATCAAGAAAGGCCTCCTTAATCTCTTCAATCCCCTTATAATAGTCGAGATGTTCCGGATCGATGTTGGTCACCACAGCGATCGTGGGCATCAATTTGAGAAAGGACCCATCGCTTTCATCCGCCTCGGCCACCAGAAAATCTCCCTGTCCTAACTTCGCGTTGCTCCCGATGCTGTTCAGTCTTCCTCCGATGACCACGGTCGGATCGAGCCCACCCGCACCCAGAACCGTGGCAATGAGGGAGGTCGTCGTCGTCTTTCCATGAGTTCCCGCAATGGCGATGCCCACCTTCATTCTCATCAATTCCGATAGCATCTCTGCCCTCGGAATGATGGAAATGAGCTTCTCCTCGGCCACTTCGAGCTCCGGATTGTTCGGACGAATGGCAGAAGAGACGACCACGACATCCGCCTCCTTCACATTCTCCCTTCGGTGGCCATAATTGATTTCGCATCCCAGAGTCTGGAGCCTCCGGGTGACCTCTGTCTCCTTCACGTCCGATCCGCTGATCCGGTACCCCAGGTTAAGCAGCACCTCGGCGATCCCGCTCATCCCGATGCCCCCGATCCCAACAAAATGGATGTTCCTGATCTTTATTTTTCGGTACATAAGAAGTTCGATTCCCCCTCACCCTTTCCCTCTCCCACCAAAGGAGAGGGAAATTATTTGTATGATCATCCCTAAAAATCCCCTCCCCCTCGACGGGGGAGGGTGAGGGTGGGGGTGGAATCATGCCCCAATCAAAGCATAACAGTGATCCACGATCTCCTCTGCTGCTTTCGGTCGACCTATTTTTCGAATCGCCTCCTCCATTTTCTCCCTTTCTTCTGGATGGTGATAGAGATCGAGAATGACCTGGGAGAGGAACGAGCCATTAAGGCCTTCATCCCGAATCATTTTCGCCGCACCGCGATCAACCAACTTCTGTGCATTGATCAATTGGTGTTGATGCGCCGCATAGGGGTAAGGGATGAGAATCGAAGCTTTTCCACAGACGGCCAGTTCCGCAACCGTGCTCGCCCCTGACCGGCAGATCACCAGATCGGCCCTCCGGTAGCAGCGCGCCATCTCATCAATAAAAGGCATCACCTCTGCTTCGAATCCCTTCTCCTCATAGCCTCTCGAAACGAGATCGAAATCTTCTTTCCCGGTTTGATGGATGAATCTCAAAGACGATTTCGACTCCTTGAGCGAATCCAGAGCCTCCAATATGGCCGTATTGATCCGGTGCGCACCCGCACTTCCCCCAAAGATGAGAAGGGTGAATCGATCTCCCCTGCCTCGTGAAAACGCTGAGGCAGTGATCTCTTTCCTGATCGGATTGCCGGTTACAACGGTCTTCCTTTCAGGAAAGTATCTCTTCGTCTCCTCGAAAGAGACAAAAATTCTCTGGCTGAATCTTTTCAGCATTCGGTTGGTCATTCCCGGAATCACATTCTGCTCATGGATGGCCCTCTTCATCCTGAGAAGCAAGGCGGCCAGAACCGCTGGCCCGGAAGCATATCCGCCCACGCCTAACACGAGCTGGGGTCGAAACTCCTTCAGGATGGTCAAAGCCTCAGCAATGGCTTTCGGCAGAATCCAGAGGGCTCTCAATTTTCCGGTGAAGGATCTTCCTTTGATGGGCATGGCATGGATCATCTTCAATGGAAATCTCCCACCCGCCAAGACCCTCGCCTCAATGCCTCGCTCCGTCCCGACGAAGAGGACTTCATTTCCTGCCTCCCTTTCAATAAAGGCCTCGGCAATCGCCAAGCCTGGAAAGAGGTGTCCTCCTGTGCCCCCTCCGGCAATCACACACCTCATCTTCGTTCCGCATGGGTTGAAAGGTGAAGAAGAATCCCCAACCCGATGAAATTGGCAATCAATGATGTCCCCCCATAACTGACAAAGGGAAGGGTCAACCCTTTGGTCGGAAGCAGTCCCAGGACCACTCCCATGTTGATGACTGCCTGAAGAGAGATCATTAAAGCGATCCCCAGGGCTAAATAGGAGCCAAACTTATCCTGAATCGAAATTCCGACCTGGATTCCCCTCAAGGCCAGGATGAAGAAGAGAAGCACCACCACCATCGCCCCCACCAGTCCCATTTCCTCTCCGATGATGGAGAAGATGAAGTCCGTGTGAGGGGCCGGAAGAAAGAAGAGTTTCTGTCTCCCCTCTCCCAGTCCAAGCCCGAAGAGGCCGCCCGAACCAAAGGAGAGAAAAGACTGGATGATCTGGAAACTGGTTCCTGTCGGATCCTCCCAGGGGCGGATGAAACCGATCAGCCTCTTATAACGATACTCCGCATTCATCAGAAGAGCGTAGGCCACCGGAGCCGCTAACAGGAAGGCGCCGGCAATATAGATCACCCTCGCGCCGCTGATGAAGAGGAGGAGAAAGACCATAGCCGTGAGAAAGAGGGCCGCCCCGAAATCAGGCTCCTTCAATACCAGTGCGATGACCAGACCGGAGAGCAGAAGTGTCGGAAGAAAGCCGAAAGAGAAACTTCGTATCCTTTCTTCCTTCTTGGTCAGGAAGTAAGCCAGAAAGATGATCAAGCCCAGCTTGGCGAATTCCGAGGGCTGGAAGGTGAAGGCGCTGATCTTCAACCATCGCATCGACCCGCCTGCCCGATGGCCTAAGCCAGGGATCAATACGGCGATGAGCAACAGGACGGAGAGCACAAAGATGGGATAGGCAAACCGCTTCAGTAATTCGTAGGGGAAGAACATCATCATAATCATCAATAGGAAACCGACTCCCGCATAAAGGGCCTGCCTCTTCAGAAAGTAGTAGGGATCGCCAAACCGTTCTCCTGCAATGATCGCGCTCGTGCTATAGACCATGACGATTCCGATCCCCACCAGAGCCAGGGCCACCATCAAAAGAACAAAATCGAATTTACCTCTTGTTTTCACGTTGTTTTCCTAAATCCCAAATTCCAAATCATTCCCAAATACCAATGACCCAAACTTTTGTTCATTGAAAATTGGTATTACATGGAAAATAACTCCCAAAAATCTCCTCCCCCCTTGCGGGGGAGGATGAAGGTGGGGGGTAATCATAAGTCACATGGTCACCCCCACCCTACCCCTCCCCCATCGAAGGGGGAGGGGAGTTCTTATTATTTTCATGGTTCGTGAGTGACAGGCTTATCATGTAAAATTTATTTGGATATTGGCGCTTGGGATTTGGTGCTTATTCGCTGCACGGTTTCCTTAAACACCTTTCCCCTTTCTTTGTAATCCTTGAACATATCGAAGCTCGAACAGGCGGGCGAGAGAAGGACCACCTCTCCTCTCTTTGCCGTTCGGTGAGCCAGAAGGACCGCTTCCTCCAGCGTCCCTGCCATGACCGTATCCGTTAAAGGCCCTAACTCCAGGGCCATCCTCTCCTTCGCCTCTCCGATGAGGATCATTCGCCTGACACGGCCCTGTATCCACTCCCTGAGGGGGCGGAGATCCGTCTTCTTGTCCTTCCCGCCTGCGATGAGAATGACGGGCTCCTGAAAGCTCTGAAGCGACTTGACTACAGAACCCACGTTTGTTCCCTTCGAATCGTTGTAATAGGAAACCCCCTCAATCTCCCGGACAAATTCGAGGCGATGCTCCAATCCCCTGAACCGGTTGAGAACCCTTTGGATCGCCTCTTTCGAACTGCCGAAGAACCTCGCCGCAATAACAGCCGCCATTATATTTTCCACATTGTGGATCCCTTTCAGAGGCGACTGACTCAAAGAGTAGGTCTCTTCCACTCCGCCCAATCTGAGGAGGATATCCTTCCCGTTGAAAAAACTGCCCTCTTCAACTCTTTCCTTCAGGCTGAAAAAGAACTTCTTCGGCCTCACCCTCTCCCCGTATCGCATCACAATGGGATCATCCCGGTTGAGGATGGCCGCATCCTCCATCCCCTGGTTCTTAAAAATCCTGATCTTTGCCTCAATATAGTCTTCGTATTTCGAATAACGGTCGAGATGATCTTCGGTGATATTGAGCAGGACCGAGCACCTGGGTCGGAAGTCCTCGATCCCCTCTAATTGAAAACTGGAGACCTCAACGACCAATATCTCCAACCGGCTTCCTTCCTTTGCGAAAAGGATCAGAGGCTCTCCCACATTTCCGCCGACCCCAACTTCCTTCCCTTCTTCCTTCAGCATCTCGCCGATGAGCAGGGTGGTGGTCGTCTTACCATTGGTGCCTGTAACCGCAATGATGGGAATGTTGATGAAATGGTAAGCCAGCTCCATTTCACTGATCACCTGTATTCCTCTATCCAGCGCCTTCTGAATGGGTTCAAGGGTGGGATCAACTCCTGGGCTGAGGATGATGAGATCCTGATCGAGGAAGTGACTCACCGTATGCCCGCCCCATTCCGTTGAGATGGACAACTCCCTTAACTCTTGAAACACCTCCTTCATCTCCTCTTCGGACTTCACCTCTGAAGCGCTGACGATCGATCCTTTCTCCCTGAGGAATTTCACCGTCGCCAGTCCTGTTCTGGCTAAACCAACCACCAGTACTCTTCTTCCGCTAAGATCCATATCTTCAGCTGGAATGATGGAATGTTGGAATGATGGAATAATGGGTAAACCATAACGAACGCCACTGGAAAGTTGTCATTGCAAGGAGCGCGAGCAACGAAGCAACCCCATGAGATTGCTTCCCCCGAATCAAGTTCGGGGTCGCAATGACAGTCTGTAGGATGTCAACTGATTTAAGGCGTTCACTGTCATTATTTCTCAACCCAATATTCCAATGTTCCATTCTTCCAATATTCCATGTTTTATCTAAGTTTCAGCGTGCCGATGGCCACCAATCCCAGGATGATGGCGATGATCCAGAACCGGACGATGATCTTCGGCTCTGCCCAGCCCTTCAATTCAAAATGGTGATGGATGGGAGCCATCCGGAAGACCCTCTTTCGGCGCAACTTAAACGAGATGACCTGAATGATGACTGAAAGCGTCTCGACCACAAAGATCCCGCCCACGATCACCAGGAGAAACTCCTGTTTCGTGACCACGGCGATCGTCCCCAGAGCCGCTCCCAGCGCCAGCGAGCCGACATCGCCCATAAAGACCTGAGCAGGATAGGTATTGAACCAGAGAAAACCCAGGCCGGAACCGAGCAGGGCTCCGCATAAGATCGTCAGCTCTCCGCTCCCCCTGACAAAGGGGATCTGAAGGTAACTGGCAAACCGGTAATGGCCGGCCAGATAACAGAAGAGGATGAAGGTGCCGCTGGCGATCAATACCGGTCCGATCGCCAATCCATCCAGCCCATCGGTCAGGTTGACGGCATTGGCCGTGCCTACGATGACGAACATTCCGAAGAGGATGTACCAGTTTCCGAGGTCCGGCATGACCCTCTTGAAGAAGGGAAAGATCAGTCTCGAATCGTGGTCAATCGTGTTGAACAGAACCCAGCTTGTCACAAGACCCATCGCTACCTGGATGGGGAATTTATATCGGGCCTTGATGCCCATGCCATCCTTATCCCGAACCTTTTTGTAGTCATCGAGAAATCCAAGCGCTCCGAACCCCAGAGTGGTCAGCAGCACTATCCAGATATATGGATTCGTCAGGTCAGCCCAGAGAAAGGTCGGGATGAGGAGCGCCATCAGGATCAGACTTCCTCCCATGGTGGGCGTCCCGTTTTTGGAGAGATGCCTCGATGGAACATCCTCCCTCACCACCTGTTTGATCTGAAAAGCCCTCAACTTCTCAATGATCCAGGGGCCGATGATAAAACTAATGAGCAGGGCGGTCAGAATCGCATAGACCGTCCGGATGGTGATGTACCGGAAGACATTGAAAAAGGAGATCAGCTCATGAAGAGGATAGAGCAGATGATAGAGCATCTCTTCCCTCCCTTCTACCTTTCAAACCCTGGACAACTTTCTCCATTGTCATCCCCCTCGAACCCTTGACCAGTATCCAATCCCCCTCACGGGCGGTCTCTCTCAAAATGGAAGCGGCTTCGGAATGACTTTCCACTACCCTTGCCCTTTCATGCGCCAATCCTTCGCGGATGGCCGACTCCACAACGACAGGGGCTTCTTCCCCCATGGCCAGGAGGAGATCGATTGAAAGTTCCGCAACTTTCTTTCCCAATTGGCGATGGGCCTCTACGGTAAACTCTCCCAGCTCCAGCATATCGCCTAAAACCGCAATGGCCCTGCCCTTTCCTTTTGCTTCTGAAAGGGTTTCAAGGGCCAGTTCCATCGAATTCGGATTGGCATTGTAGGCATCGTTGATCAGGGTCTTTCCACCTCCAAGGGAGAGGACCTCCATCCTCATGGAAAAGGGCTGGAATTGCTCCAGGGCTTCTTTTGTTTTCTCCGGTTCAATTCCGAAGAGACTCGCCGCCGCAATCGCCGAAAGGGCATTGGAAACAAAATGCCTTCCCAGCAGTGGAAGGCGGATTTCTGTCTCCTCCCCTTCCAGAACCAGAATGAAAGAAGTTCCCTCTCTCCCTTTGAGGCATACCTCCCTCGCCATTACATCGGCAGGATGGTCGGTTCCGAAAGTGATCTTCTGGCCATGGAACTCCTCTCCGAGATCAACCACCCTGGGATCGTCCCGGTTGACGATGATCGTTCCATCCTTTCTCATCCGCCGGAAGAGTTCTCCCTTCTCCTCCTTGATCCTCTCCAGACTCCCCATCCCTTCGAGATGAGCCCTCTGGATATTGGTGATCAATCCCACATCAGGCTCTGCAATCTCGGTAAGCCTCCTGATTTCGCCGGGCACATTCATTCCCATCTCAAGGACGATGACCCTCTCCTTGTCGGTGAGGTTGAGGAGGGTAAGGGGAAGCCCGATGAGGTTGTTCAGATTCCCCTTTGTTTTAAGAACGGTGAAAGTGGTCTCGAGGCAGGCGGAGATCATCTCCTTCGTCGTCGTCTTTCCATTGCTCCCTGTCAGGGCAACGACCGGCGTGCCATACTTACGTCTCCGGTCCCTGGCCATATCCCCAAGGGCATGAAGCGTATCCTTCACAGCGATGACCGGCCTGGGTTGGTAACCGTTCCAGCGGATATCTCCGACCTTATCCTCTTCGATCAACACACCCTTTGCCTTCTTCTCCAGGGCTTCGATGGCATAATGGTGGCCATCGAACTTCTCCCCTTTCAGTGCGATGAAGAGCGCCCCTTCTGTCACGGTTCTTGAGTCCGTGGAGATGGCCTGAAAAATAACATCCCTTCTCCCCTGCAGAAGCTTTCCCCCTGTGGCATTCAGGATCTCTTCGATATGAAACGTCACTCTTCCTCCAGCGCCTTCTTCGCTTCGATCCGGTCGTCAAAGGGGATCTTCTTCTTTCCGATGATCTGGTAATCCTCATGACCCTTGCCTGCGATAAGAACCGTATCATCGGACCGGGCCAATTGGATTGCCATCCGGATCGCCTCTCTCCGGTCAGGGACCTTCAGGTATCCCTTCTCTGATCTCCACGCCTCTATCCCGTTTCCATGCCATTCTTTAAGAGAAACGGGTTGAAACCCTTTCTCCACCTCTTCGATGATGGAGAGAGGATTTTCTGTCCTTGGATTATCCGATGTGAGCACCACCAGATCGCTATACTTCCCTGCCACCGCTCCCATCAGAGGCCGCTTCGTCCGGTCCCGGTCTCCACCACAACCGAAGACAGTGATGATCTTCCCCTTATTCCGGGAGGAATGGACCATCGTGTCTTTGAGCCCCGATAAAACCCGCTCCAGGGCATCGTGAGTATGGGCATAGTCCACAATGACATGAATGCCTCTGCGGTTTGCCACCTTCTCAAACCTCCCGGAGACACCCTCCAGAGCTTCCACTCCCTCTTTCAGAATCTCCAGTGGAAGCCCCATCCCGAATCCTGTTGCCACTGCCGCCAGGATATTGTAGAGGTTGAATCTCCCGATCAACTTCGAATGGAGAGGAAATTCACCCTTCGGAGTCCTGATCCGGCAGGAAATGCCTTCGAAAGAGAGGGCCACCTCTGTTGCGGAGAAGTCGCAGGAACTTCCCAGACCATAACGGAGGATGGGAAGATCGACCCCTCTTACGATCTCTTCCCCTCTTGGATCGTCAGGGTTGGTCACGGCAAACCGCCCTGCCTTTTGGCTCTTCATCAACGACTCGGAGAAGAGCTTCTGCTTGCTTTGGAAATACCGTTCCAGGGTCTGATGGTAATCTAAATGGTCGGAGGTGAAGTTTGTAAAGACTGCTCCGTCAAATTGGCATCCGAAGACACGATCGAGGTCAAGGCCATGGGAAGAAACCTCCATGATCACATGGGAGATTTCTTCCCGGGACATCTCCCAAAGAATTCTCTGGAGATCGAGAGATTCGGGCGTGGTGTTTAAGGCGGGAACGACCTTCTGACCGTACCGGTAATTGATCGTCCCGACCACGCCCACACCATACCCTGCCTTCTTGAAGATCGACTCCAGGAGATAGGTGGTCGTCGTCTTCCCATTCGTGCCCGTGATGCCGACAAGACGCATTCTCGCTGATGGATCGCCATAAAAGGTCGAGGCAACCCTGGCCAGGGCCTGACGGCTGTTTGAAACGAAAATCGCGGTCCGGTCACTCACATCGGGTCCTTCTTCTAACAGGATGGCTTCCGCTCCCCTCTCGATCGCCTCATCGATAAAACAATGGCCATCCGCCTCCATTCCGCGGATGGCCGCAAAGAGGAAGTTCTTCCCGACCTGCCGGGAATGGTAGGCAATCCCCTCAATCTCTTTTCGGGTCTCTCCGACGATCTTTCTGACCTCCACCCCTTCCAGCAATTTGCTCAGTTCCATAATCTTATAAAAACGCCATCGCTGTAGGGAACGGTTTCAAACCGTTCCCTACCATGCATTCTTTGGTTTTATCAGATTACGACGGAGACTCAAACTTCAGATAACAGATCTCCCCTTTATCGATCACCGCTCCAGCCCTGGGAACCTGTTCCACAAGCCTCCCGTTTCCGGAAACCTTGATGATCAAACCCCTTCCTTCAATACGGCTCAGTGCGCTCCTCATTGACAACCCGGTGAGGTCCGGCATTACAACCTTTTCCGCCCCCTTTCCCACCTGAACCCCTTCGATCACAGGTAATGTCCAGGCCGCTTCTCTCTTCACAGGGAGCTCCGATTCGCTCTTCGCAATCATCATCGTTCCCTTCGGGTGGACGTTGAGATAGGGAAGAACCTTCTCCACGATCGCCCTGAATACGGGCGCCGCCACAATCCCGCCATAGGTCGATCCCTGTGGCTCATCGATCACAACCAGGATGACGATCTTCGGTTCATCTGCAGGAGCAAATCCCATAAAGCCGCTGGTGTACCTGTCCTCAGAATACCCGCCTAAAATACTGTCCACCTTCTGGGCAGTGCCTGTCTTTCCCGCCACCTCATAGCCCTGGGGAACTGCCTGTTCTCCGGTCCCGCCCTTCTCCGTGGTCGCCTTGAGCAGGGCGATCACTTTTCTGCTCGTCTCCTCTGAGATGACTCTTCTGACAGCCTCCGGTTTAAAGGATTGGATCACCTCTCCTCTCTCGCCTGTGATCCTCTCCACCACCTGAGGCCTCATCAGAACTCCTCCGTTGGCAATGGCTGAAAGCGCACTTGCCATCTGAATCCCTGTGACCGCAATCCCCTGTCCGAATGCAATTGTGTCCAGTGTGACCGGAGGCCAGTATCTCGGATGCTGTAAAATCCCCTTCGCCTCCCCAGGAAGGCCGACCCGTGTCTTCTCTCCGAATCCGAAATCGCAGAGGTACCGGTAGAACCGTTCCTTCCCCATCTTCTCTGCCGCCTTCGCCGCTCCGATATTGCTCGACACTTTGATGACCTGATGGAAGGTGAGCCATCCGTGCTTCGTATGGTCCCGGATCGTCCGGTCATAGACGGTGTAGGATCCGTTTTCGCAATAGAAAGAATCCGAGGGTTGAACGATCTTCTCTTCCAAGACTGCCGCGGCCAGAAAGGCTTTAAACATGGAGCCCGGTTCAAAGACATCAGAGATCGCCCGATTCCTCCAGGCCTTGGGCCGGTATTGGATGAACTGGTTCGGATTGAAAAAGGGATAGGAGGTTAATGCCAGGATCTTTCCGGTCATCGGATCCATGACGATGGCCATTCCTCCCTTTGCTCCCCATTTCTGAACCGAGTGGCTCAACTCGGTCTCAACCACATGCTGGATCTGTTTGTCGATGGTGAGGCCAATATTCCGGTAATGTTCCTCCTTCTCATAAGGGCCTCCGGCCATCATGATCCCCCGGCCCATCGCATCCTTCTCCGTTGTCAGGACATTCTGTTTCCCGTTGAGAAGGACATCGTGCTGGAGTTCGATTCCTTCCAGGCCCTTCGAATCGAGGCCGACAAAGCCGATGACATGGGCGGCCAGATGGGAATGGGGATAGAACCGTTTATTCTCTCTCAGAAAATGGATTCCGGAAAGGTGGAGACCTTTCACCGCTTCGGTCTCTTTCGGAGAGATCTTTCTCTGGATCCATTCGAAGGACTTCCGGCTCTTCAACCTCTCTTTCAATTCCTTCGTGTCGTTCTGGAAGATGGAAGAGAGATCCTGGACCGCCTTCTCCACTTCCGCGACCTTTTTAGGCTCTGCATACACCGAATCAACCTCAACGCTGACGGCCAGCTCATTCTCATTCCGGTCATAGATCGTTCCCCGCTTCGGCACGAGCGGGATCTGGCTCATCTGTTGCCGGGCCGCCATTTTATAGAGCTGTTCTTTCTTGAGCACCTGGAGCTGGAACATTCTTCCCACGATGAGGACAAACGAGAAGAAGAGAAAAAATGAGATGAGGATGACCCTGACCTTGAACCAGTTGATGGATTTCCTTTTCATCGGATCACGATCACCTGATCGGGTTTAGGTTTGACCATTTTCAGCTCTTCCACGGCGATCTTCTCAATCCGTGCGTAGGATTTGAGCGTGGCCGCCTCCAAACGAATCCTCTTGTTCGCCTCGGTGAGCGCCTTCCCCTCTTTCAAACCATTGGAGATTTCATATCCGAGGTGGATGACCTGAATTCTCGACCAGACATAGAAGAGAGAACCCCCGATTAAAAGGAGCAGGAGCAGGCTGAAGAAGAGGAGGAGATGGAGATTGATCCCTATGGCTTTTCTCTTCGGAGCCTTTTCGGTCCAGAGAATTCGATCCTCTCCTTTGTTTAAATCCTTCGACATCTCTCTCCTCATCGTCTCTCCGCACACCGCAGTTTGGCGCTGCGGGCACGCGGATTATTCTTTTGTTCTTCTTCAGAGGGTGTTAAAGGTTTCTTCGTCAGGATGCGCAACACCCCTTCCCTCTCCCATCTCCGGAAGGCCTCCTTCACCATTCGGTCTTCGAGGGAGTGGAAAGAGATGACGCACATCCGGCCTTCCTTTCTTAAAACCTTCCATCCCGATTCCAGCATCCCTTTCAGGTTCTCCAGTTCCTCATTCACCTTGATCCGGAAGGCCTGGAAGGTTCTCGTCGCAGGATCAATCCTTCGTGACTGAAACCTTTTGGGAATGGCTCGATAGACGATCCTTCTCAGGTCTTGGGTGGTCTGAATCGGTTTCTTCTCCCGTTCGGAGACGATGGCCCTCGCAATCCTTCTGGTCCATCGCTCTTCTCCATATTCAAAGAGAATCCTCTCCAGTTCCTCAAGGGGAAGGCCGTTGACCAGGTCAGCCGCAGTGCGATCCCTCCGCTCATCCATCCTCATATTCAGAGGCCCCTCTCCCCTGAAACTGAATCCCCTCTTTTCTCTCTCTAACTGGATGGAGGAGAGGCCGAGGTCCAGCAGGATCCCATCCACAGATTCGATCTTCATGGTCTTCAGGATCTCTGACAGATGGACGAAGTTTTCTCTGAATACCCTTGCCCGGCTGCCATAAGACTTTAATCTCTTACTTGCCTCATCGATGGCCTCCTGGTCCCATTCCATCCCGATCATGACCCCATCCGGTCCGGTCCGCTTCAGAATCTCCTCCGCATGCCCGCCTCCTCCGAGGGTGGCATCCACATAGGTTCGACCAGGCTCGCATCTCAATAGATCCATGACTTCCTCAACCATCACCGGAATGTGTCGTGAAAACCTGTATTCCGAATCAATTTTCATTTCCGATTTAAAATTTTAGGTTTTTTAAATCCGCAATCCGCAGTCCGAAATCCGCAATCTAAAAATGCTAAATTCCCAGGTTCGCCAAAGTATCCCTGATCTGTTCAAAACCCTCCTCAGCCTGCTGGGCCACCTCCTGCCAGTGCTCTTTGGCAAATATTTCTATGAACCGGCCTTCACCCACCAGGACCACATCCTTCTTCAGATTCGCATAATCCCTTAATGTCTGGGGGATCAAAAGTCTCCCATGTGTATCAATGGCGCAATCAATGGCGCTTGAATAAAAAAACCTCAGGAAGGAACTCGTTTCCTTTCTCAAAATCGAGAAGGATCCCACCTTCTGCTCTACCAGTTGATTCCATTCTTCGTAAGGGAAGGCTAGGAGGCAGTGGTCAAAATTGGTGATGATCAATCGATCATCATACTTTTTATTGAGGATTTCCCTGAATTTTGAAGGAATGCTGATGCGGCCTTTGGAATCTAAGGCATGATCATATCTTCCACGAAACACCGTTCCACCCCCTCTTTTTTAGAAAACCATACCACCTTATCCCACTTTTTTCCACTTAGGGTTAAGCAATATCCTCAAAATTCAAATTTGTCAAGTAAAATTTTATACTTATTTCAAGTTTTTCCCCCATTTTTCCCGATTTCACAATATCTATTTACCAGAGGGCTTTCCCACACCATATTTTGTGGAAATTCTCTATGCCCATCCCGATATGATGTGGAAAACCCCTTTGTGCCAATCTAATCCAGGCTGTTGAAAAACTTTAAAATGACCCAATATGTCATGCTGAATTTAGTTCAGCATCTTATGGGATCAATGTGTTAGAGACCCTGAAACAAGTTCAGGGTGACAAATAGCGATTTTTTCAACAGCCTGATTCAGTTTGACATGTCCATTCTTCCTGTCTAAAATGAGGGGCATGGTGACAGAGGCTTTAAAAAAAAGGATTGAAAAACTGAGGGAAGAGATCGAATATCATAACTACCGATATTATGTTCTTGATCAGCCGGAAATCTCCGATGCCCAGTATGACCGCCTGCTGAGAGAATTGGAAAAACTCGAAGAAGAGTTCCCCGAACTCCGCTCCCCCAACTCGCCCACACAGAGGGTTGGCGCTCCCCCACTGGAAGCGTTTGAGATCGTCCGTCACACCCTTCCCATGCTCAGCCTCGCCAATGCCTTCGATGAAAACGAGGCAAGGGATTTCGACAAACGGGTCAAGAAATTTCTGGGCTCCTCTGAAGAGATCACCTATGTGGTGGAACCGAAACTTGACGGATTGGCAGTGGAGTTGGTCTACGAGCGAGGCCATCTCGTCGTGGGATCCACCCGGGGTGACGGAGTCAATGGCGAAAACATCACGCAGAATCTTCGCACAATCAAGACCCTTCCCCTCCAGCTTGTTCGCAAAGAGATACCTGCGCCCGAGCGATTGGAGGTCCGTGGCGAAGTGATCATCCGGGTTGAAAAATTTAAAGAATTGAATCGAAAGCGCGAGGAGATGGGAGATTCGCCCTTTGCCAATCCAAGAAATGCGGCAGCCGGTTCAGTCCGGCAGCTCGATTCAAAGATAACCCGCGAGCGTCCCCTTGAGATCTACTGCTATGGCATTGGTGAAGTGGCGGGCAAAACCTTCAAGACCCACTGGGAAATCCTCCAGGCCTTTCCCAAATGGGGTTTGAGGACGAATCCCCATATTCGAAGATGCCGCAATATCGATGAGGTCCTCGAGTACTATCACGAGATGAATGAGAATCGGGAAAACCTTCCCTATGAGATTGACGGGATCGTGATCAAGGTCGATCGCCTCGATCTTCAAACAAGGTTGGGGGAGATTTCCCGGAGCCCCCGATGGGCTCTGGCCTTCAAATTTGCGCCCAAACAGGAGACAACAAAAATTCTGGACATCATCGTCCAGGTGGGAAGAACCGGGGCCCTCACGCCCGTGGCCGTGATGGAGCCGGTAAGGGTGGGAGGCGTTGAGGTCAGCCGGGCCACGCTTCACAACCAGGATGAGATTGACAGGCTCGATGTAAAAATCGGAGATACGGTCATCATTCAGAGGGCAGGAGATGTGATCCCTGAAGTCGTTCAGGTCATCACCTCAAAACGGAAAGGCACAGAGAAGACATTCAGGATGCCCTCGAAATGTCCGGTCTGTGGATCTGAGGTGGTGAGGGAAGAGGTCATCTACCGCTGTATTGGCCTGGACTGCCCTGCCCAATTGAAGGGCAGAATCAAACATTTTGCCTCCAAAAGGGCAATGGATATCGACGGATTAGGTGTGAAACTGATCGAACAGCTGGTGGACAAGGGTCTGGTGAAGGATGTGGCTGATCTCTACTATATCAAGAAAGATGAATTGATCGCACTGGAACGGATGGCTGATAAATCGGCCCAAAACATCATCGACGCCATTGAAAAGAGTAAAACAAAACCCCTGGGGAAATTTCTCTTTGCCCTCGGAATCCTCCATGTCGGCGAGACCACTGCAGAAGATCTGGCCGGCCATTTTCCACGGCTGACCGATTTCTTCCAGCTTTCGGAAGAAGACCTGATGAAGGTTCAAGGAATAGGGCCTGAGGTCAGCGCCAGCGTGGTTCAATTCTTCAAGGATAAGAAGAACAGGGAATCGATTGAACGATTAAAAAAGGTCGGCATAAAACTGATCGAACCGAAGGCAAAGGAGAAAGGGAAACTCAGTGGTAAAACCTTCCTCTTCACAGGAACCCTTAAGTCTATGGGAAGGGATGAGGCCCGGAATTTGGTGGAATCAATGGGAGGAATAACTGCTTCCAGCGTCTCAAAGAAGGCCGATTTTGTAGTGGTCGGCGAAGACCCCGGCTCCAAACTCGACAAAGCCAGAGAGCTGGGAATCAAAGTCTTAAGCGAAGAAGAATTCAAAAAGATGATCCAGTAGAAGATAAAAAATCTATTGCGAGCTTGTTGAACTTCTCTGGATACTCTTCATGAGGGCTGTGTCCGGCTCTATCAAAGATTACCAATTTTGATCCCTTCCAAAGGTCATTTAATCTTTTTGACCGATCTAAAGGAATAGCCTTGTCTTCCCTTCCATGAATGATTAGAACCGGAATGTTCGTTTTGGCCAAAAGGTTGGCCTCCGATTCAACATAGGGCTCTTTTAAAACATTACGAAGGATAAACATTGTTCCGGCATAAGAACCCTTAATGCAAAGCGGCTGCAAGACTTCTCCACAATACTCGTCGGTTGCCTTGTTCTTATCGTAAAACCATATCGTTCTAATATTGTTTTTCATCAAAGCCTCTCCAGGAATGGCATTCATAAATTCACCAATAAAGGGGAACTGATAAATCTTACCGATCGTCGTCATAGGATAAGGGATAACTGCCGGGTCAACTAAAATAAGTCGCTCAACCTTCTCGGGATAATGTGCAGCCACATAAACCGAAATCCCTCCACCCATGGATTGCCCTACAAGAGTGGCCTTTTTGATATTCAGGGCATCCATGAATCCCACGATCTGCTTTCCATATCGTTCGAAGCTGTATTCGTTTTCCTTCAATCTTTCGCTATATCCCCATCCCCAGAGATCGATTGCGTAGACCTTAAATTTTTGGGCCAAAGCATCGATATTTTTCTTCCACATTACCGTATGATAGAGAAAACCATGAATCAGTATGATGGGCGGGCCATTCCCTGCTTCTACATAGTGGACCTTTTTACCATCTACGGTAACAAATTTCCCTTTGGCAAATTTTTGGATAGCCTCCTCATAGGTACAGGTTTCTTTAGAGGTTAATTGGGGAAGAATAATGATGATTAATACCAATGCACCGGCAATAATTAATAATGTGATGAATAATTTCATGTTTACCTCCTTTCTATACATTACGATTTAAGTCTTATCAGTTTGTCATTCCGGGCTTGACCCGGAATCCAGTAAATTGGAACCGGTCCCCGATTTCTGCACAGGTGATCGATTCTCTTGACGTATTCAAAAAATTACATTATTTTGAAATCGTGATCAGGTCCTTTCTTGGATCCGATATGAAAAAAATCCCCCAAAAAATTAAAAAGAAGCTAAAAAGCGAAGCCAAAGCATGGGATTCTTCGATTTCGCAAGAGGAACCCGAAGGGGTGTCCAAGCTGATCGAAAGGGCAGATTTATTTGTCGCCTACCGGCCTCCTCGGCAACCCGTTTCAGTGCGATTAGATCCTTTCGACCTCGCATTATTAAAGAGGATTGCCCGTAATAAAGGGCTCCCTTTCACCCAGCTTATGTCCATGTGGCTGCACGAAAAAGTTGAACAGGAGAAAACCCGAGCCGGAGTTTAAACATATGCTCCTGAATCCCATTAATCCTCTAATGTGAACCCATCCCCCATTTCGCTTCGTGGGTCGCTGACCGAACCAAACGGCTTTTAAGCTCCACTCCCTTAATCCTCGTTTTTTCGAAAAGGACGGACACGAATTTCCCCCTTTTTAAGAAATAATTAGGGACACTTCCCTATTTTTGGGTATATATTTTGTTCCAATCCTTTCAAGAACATACATCACTCAAATGTCTATATGGGTTTATCCTTTCTTGATGCATCGTTATGGAGGTGATGATTTATACGATAATAAAATAGGGAAGTGTCCCTAATTTCTTAATTTCCACAGAAGTGTCAGGTCTATAATATTAGACTTGCATTTTATATGTGTGTGGAAAATTTTATTATTAAACGGATAATATGAAACCGTAAACAACAGAGACAGCAACATTATAGACCTGACCCCGCCTTTTTCATTTTCAGCGCATGGCATTCTTAAAGTCCTGATCGCCCAGGATTGCAACAACCGCTTTATGGGCGGCGCCATCGAATGTTCGAGCGAAATGGCCGGAAGCGTTATTCACCTCGAAAGTCTTCGTCCATGTCCCATCCATCTTCTCAACCCGGATGCGAACAATACAGCGGGTGGCAAAAGATCCCCAGAAAAGCCCCACGCTTTCCACGGCAACCTTAAAGGCTGTCCCTCCTTCGGACTGAACCTGCACTCCCCTGCTTTTAAGTTCGCTTTCCAACTGGCTTAAAATTAAACTTGTCCACTGTCTATAATCTGCGAAATATTTATGGCTACCCTGAGTGGCAATGAGTGTGAGCTTGGAATCAGCCACCCCGTTGATAAAGGAGACCTCTTTTTTAACATCCATCGAGCCGACCACATCCATTTTGACCGGAATCGCCCCCCTGGGAGAGACGACGTGAGAACAGCCCGAAAAGAGAAGAACCATTGACACCATGAACAATGGGAAAAGAATCTTTACTGAT
The DNA here is from genome assembly GCA_020724025.1 of Syntrophorhabdus sp. Next base: position 26,454 of record DYHU01000006.1, read on the forward strand.
TTAACCATTTTTTATCCTCCTTTCTTTTTCGCTAAAATTCATCCATTATTTCTTTTACCCCGTTAGAAATAATGCCCCGCTGCTTTGCAGTCCTGCCTGTGGCGGGGCCACATTTTAGAATAATTCCGGTGGGGTTCAATGCCCAGTTGGAATTTCTAACGGGGCTTACTCTTCCACTCGTTTTGCTTTATATTATTATAGAAAGGAAGGCCGGTCAAGGACGCTTTGGGGTCAGGCTTGAATATTGATATTTACTTAAAAAAGGTAACGCTATTTTTTATTATAATGAGGGTGAGCATAATTAGAACCATCTTTTCTTTGGATTTTGATATAATGGGATAACTTAAAAGGAGATAAATGATGGCCAAAAAGGTGATCATTGATTGTGATGTGGGCGTGGATGATGCCCTTGCCTTAATCCTTGCTTTCCATTCGCCTGAACTGACAGTGGAGGCTGTGACCGGTGTCAATGGAAATGTGCCTCTGGAGAGGGTATTTGAAAATATTCAAAAAGTGCTTGCCCTTATCCAGGCAAAGCATAAACCTTTGATTGCCAGAGGTGCAGACCGACCCTTAAAGGGGAATACCGTTCATGCCCATTCCGTCCATGGAAGAGATGGCCTGGGTGGAGCAAAAATAGATTATAAGAAGGGAGAAGAGTGGTGGAAGGTTTATCCTGGCCCTGCAGACGAACTGATATTAGAATTAGCCCATCAATCTCCGGATGAAGCAACCCTGATCGCTGTAGGCCCGCTCACTAATCTGGCTTTGGCGATTCAAAAAGATTTAAAGAGGATGAAAAAACTGAAAGAGATCGTGATTATGGGAGGAGCGGTCCGAACAAGAGGCAATACCACTCCTTATGCCGAATTTAACATCTTCTCCGATCCCCTGGCCGCTAAAATCGTCATTGAATCGGGACTTCCCGTCACATTGTTTCCGCTCGATGTCACCCATCAGGTCTTTCTCGCGCCCCGCTGGATGGAAGAACAGGTCAATCCTCTTCATACTCCTTTTTCAAACTTCGTTATTGAGGTCACGGGTTACGACATTGAAACCCACCGTTTCAGGAACAGGGAAAGTATCTTTCTTCACGACCCCCTGGCTGTGGCTGCGGTGATCGAACCAAAAATAGTAAAAACGGAAAGGCTTCTCCTTCACGTTCAGACAAAAGAAGGAGAGTTTTATGGAAAGATCACTGAGGTGAAAAAGGGTCCAGAAATCAATGTCTGCCTTGAAGTAGATGCAGAGAGGTTTTTGGAGCTCTTTGTGTCGAGGCTGAGGTGAAATGGAAATAACCAAATTCCAAACTCCAAATAAATCTCAACCACCAATGGCCCAATGACCAAAACAGCCCCCTCACCTTTATCCTCTCCCCTGAGGGGAGAGGGAAAATGAAATTGATTATGTAAATAAAAACAATTGTATGGGAAGGCCAATGTCTAAGAAAATATTAGTTCTCGGCAGTTCCAACATGGATATGATCTTTCGAGTCTCCCGTTTCCACCAACCCGGTGAGACGATCTCTGCTGAAAATCTCATTATGGCCTTCGGAGGAAAAGGGGCCAATCAAGCAATTGCGGCAAAGCATCTCGGCGGAAAAGTTATCCTTCTCACCAAACTGGGGAATGATCACTATGGCCGATCCTATGGCCGATACTTGATGGAAAATGGCCTTCCTAAAAAATGGATCCTCAAAGATGATTCTCTACCCACAGGAATCGCCTTGATCGAGTTGGATCCGAGCGGAGAGAATCGAATCATCGTCTCTCCAGGTTCAAATAGTTCCCTTTCCGTTGATGATTTAAGGAGATGTTCCCCGCTCTTCAGGGAGATCAAAGTCTTTGTCACACAATTGGAGATTCCAATCGAAACCGTTAGAATGGGGTTGAAGATGGCAAAAAGATATGGCGCTCTCACTCTCCTCAATCCTTCGCCCTCTCGTCCTCTCTCCACCGAAATCCTTTCTCTGATAGATTTTCTTGTCCCCAACGAATTGGAGACCCAGTCTCTGACAGGTTTAAGGATGAGGAAAGACCAGGACATACCGAAGATGGCTGCGAGATTGCTGGCAATGGGTGTAAAAAATGTGGTGATCACCCTGGGTCATAAAGGACTTTATTTTAAGAATCAAAACAAGGAAATCTGGATGAAAGCTTTCAAGGTGAAGGTGGTCGATACCACTGCCGCAGGGGATGCCTTCATGGGAGCGCTTGCCTGTGGTCTTGCCGGAGAAAAACCGATTCCAGAAGCTTTGAGGTTTGCCAGCGCCGCCGGTGCCCTTGCAACGACCAAACTGGGCGCCCAACCTTCCCTTCCTTCCAGAAAAGAGGTTGAAACCCTCGTCAAGAACCATTAAGAGGAAATAACCAACCCTTCCTTCCATTTCCTCTTTCTTTTTCACATCCTTATTAACCATCTCCATAGGGGTAAAAAATTAACTCTAAGACCTGCGTGTTTCTCTTCTCCTTGATAATCCCAAGTTAAAATTGTTAAATGATCACATCCAAGATCCTTTCCTGCTTTGGCAAGGGAAGTCAGTTCTCTTTTTCTTGTGGCATAATGATCGACATCATAGCAAACTTGAATGAGTTGGACTACTTTTTGCCCCTGTTTTATAACAAAATCCACTTCTTTACCATTCACAGATTTATAGTAATAGAAATCAACCTCTCTCCTCATCAATTCCACCGCAACCAAATTCTCCATCAATCTTCCGACATCTCTGCCTGTCTTAAATTTAATGGTATTGATGACTCCAGTATCATAACCGTACACCTTCTTAGGGGATCGCATCTGTTCTTTTAATTTGAACGAGAATCGATCAACAGAAAACGTGAGGAAGGCTTCGTTAAGGTATTTCATATAATTCTCAACGGTATGGACACTTCTAAATTCCAGAATATGTTTTAGTTTTGTATAAGAGAACTCATTGGAATGGTTTGTGACCAAATAATGGGCGAGGTCAGAGAGCATTTTGCTATATCTCACGCCGTATCTTTTTACGATGTCTTTGAACAGGACGCTTTCGAATAATGTGGTCAAATAATTCTTCGCATCCAAATCCTTCACGACGATTTCTGGATATCCTCCTTTATCTAAATAGTCATCGAGGCGGCTAAGGAGTAGACCCTGCCTTTCCTTGAGCTCAAGAGCTTCATCAATTGCAAATTCCTTCGCCCTCAGAAATTCTAAAAACGAGAATGGTAAGATTTGAAATTGGACGTATCGGCCCGTCAGATGGGTGGAAAGTTCTCGACTCAGGAGGTATGCATTTGAGCCAGTAATAATGATATTGAATCCCCTGCGGTGAAGCCTATTCACAAAAAGCTCCCAATTGGGGAGGTTCTGTATCTCATCAAAAAGGACTACCTTTGTTTCCCCATATATCTGTCTGATCGCCTTAAGGAGTTCATCGTAATCCGAAACGCTCACCAGCCTCTCATCGTCAAAGTTTAGGTAAGCAAAATTTAGGCCTTTGAGCATCTGTATTGAAAAAACCGATTTCCCTGCCCTTCGAGGCCCCATAATCACTTTGATAAGATTGCTTTGAAGGCTTTCCTTTGCGTTCTTGAGATCCTCCCTCTGAACATATCTTCCCTCAAGGAGTTCATCCCGTTCAAACTTTTGGCTTAAGACTATTTCCTTCATTTTATCCACTCTATTGCACAAATATCTAATATATTATGCAGTAGGAGTTAATCTTTGCTTAAAATATAATATTTTGGGATTAATGTCAATTTTGGTGGACCAGTGTCATTGAAAAGTTAAAAATGTACCATTTTCAGCAAATAGCCTATACTTTATTCGCCCCTCAATTCCAACAAAAATCGCCTGTCCTCGTCGCACGGACAAGCCCCACAAAGTATAAATCATGTAAAGATTCACATAGTGTACACAGTTGTAAGAACTCCTCTTTTGCCTTTCTGCGTCCGCGAATGGTTTCTTTATTTGTCTTGGGTAAAGTCGGGAGGCGTTTT
>DYHU01000168.1:0-2833 GCA_020724025.1 Syntrophorhabdus sp.
GGACGGTTTTGATTACGCCCTTTTTCCCCTCTTATCCACGACCCGTTTTGCCCTGAAGACGGATCGTTTCAGGGTGCCGGAGGGAACAAACTGAATTTCCGGAATGACCTTACATTCATTCCTCAACCTCTCCTCCAGTTGAGAGGACATCTTTGGAACCTCTTTCTCTTTCAAAGATTCGACGATGAGGGTGCACCTCTCTTCCCCGGACTTAGGGTCAGTGGTCAGCTCAATCGAGAATTCTTCGGAAAGTCCATCCATTCCTCTGACCACATTCTCCACCTGAGCGGGGTAGAGGTGGACGCCTCCGCAGAGGAAGCTGTCTTCCATCCTGCCGAGGATTCCTCCCGGCGATCGGGCATGGGTCCGGCCACACCTGCATTTTTTCTTGTCGAGTCTGGCCACATCGCCCGTCCAGAAACGGATCATGGGTGTGGCTTCCTTGGTGAGATGGGTGATGACCAGGACGCCCAATTCTCCGGGATCGGAGGGCCTCATCGTCTCGGGGTTGATCACCTCCACGAGGAGATGGTCTTCAATCCAGTGGATCCCTGCCTTGTAAGAGCATTCTGTCGCAATAATGGGACCGATCTCCGTTAGCCCGTAGCAGTCGAAGGCGTCGATTTCCAATCCCGTTTCAATCTTCTTGCGGGTTGCAGGCACTTCAGCTCCAACCTCTCCCCCAAAGCATCCCATCTTCAAAGGAATATTTTTTGGGGAAATTCCCTTTAGCTTCAGTTGCTCTGCAATATTGAGGGCATAGGTTGGGGTGCAGATGAGAACCGTGGAACCGGGGTTGATGAAGTAATCGATCTGGCGCTCACTCTTCGTCGAACCGACAGGGATAACAAAACAGCCCAGTTCTCTGGAGGCGTAATGGATGGAGATGCCGGCGACCCAGATGCCGTAACCGAATCCATTCTGAATGATATCTCCCGGGCGGACACCGAAGGTCCACATCGTTCTGGCTGTCCATCTGGCGATATGTTTCACATCTTCATGAGACCAGATCGTATTGACCGGAGCCCCGGTTGTGCCGGGTGAGGGCCGAAGCTCCGCCCAGTTTTCAGAAGAGGCCACCGTAAATCTTCCGAAATGGGGATGAGTCTGCTGTTCCTCTCGAAGTTCATCCTTGGTGACAAAAGGGAGATGCGTGACATCGTCCAGCGACCGAATATCCTCGGGTTGAATGGACGCCTTTTTGAACTTCTCCTGGTAAAATTCCGAATTCCGGTAGCACTTTCGCATCTGGAGCTTGAGTTTATGGAATTGAAGGGCCTCCAGTTCCTCTCGTTCCATCAATTCCATCTCAGGGTCAAAATATTTTCTGATCTTCATGGGTCCCCCCTTTTCAAATGCGGATTGCAGATTTCGGATTGCCAAATTTATATATTTTTTTAACTCCGAACTCCGAACGAAGTTGCTCCGAACATTTTTTAGGACGCCGTCTCAGCGGCGGCGCATAGACGGCTTTCTTGCCCAGTTCTTCTTCGATTCGAATCAGTTGATTATATTTGGCCACGCGGTCCGTTCTGGAGGTGGCGCCGGTCTTGATCTGACCGGCGCGGGTGGCGACTGCGAGATCGGAAATGGTCGTGTCCTCTGTCTCCCCCGAACGATGGGAGATGATCGTTCGATAGCCGGCCTTTTTCGCCATCTCGATCACCTCAAGGGTTTCGGTCAGGGTCCCGATCTGATTGAGTTTGATTAAAATGGCGTTGGCGACTCCCTCTTTGATCCCTTTTGATAGCCGTGCTGGATGGGTGACAAAGAGGTCATCTCCGACCAGTTGGACTTTCTTGCCCAGACGGAGGGTCATTGTCTTCCATCCCTTCCAGTCATCCTCAGCAAGGCCATCTTCAATGGTGAGGATAGGAAATTTTTTGATCAGGTCTTCATAATAGGCGATCATCTCGGCCGAAGTCCTTTTCACCATTTTTTCCGCCTTGAGAAAGTAGAATCCATTCCGGTAGAATTCGGTCGCCGCCGCATCGATCCCGAGACCGACGTCCTTTCCAGGGCGATAGCCGGCCTTTTGAATGGCCTCGACGATCAGGGCAAAGGCTTCTTCATTGGACCGCAGATCCGGAGCAAATCCTCCCTCATCCCCTACGGATGTTTTGTAGCCTTTTCCACTCAGGATGGACTTGAGATGGTGAAAGACTTCCACCCCCACTCGCAGGGCTTCCTGAAAACTCTTCGCGCCGACAGGAAGGATCATAAATTCCTGAATGTCCAGGTTATTATCGGCATGGGCTCCGCCATTGAGGATGTTCATCAGGGGGAGGGGAAGCCCTGTCGCCGAAGGGCCGCCGAGATGACGGAATAACGGAACCCCTGAATGGCTGGAGGCTGCTTTCGCGCAGGCCAGCGAGACTCCCAAGATGGCATTGGCTCCCAATCGGGCTTTATTCGGGGTTCCGTCCAGACGGATCAGAGTGGAGTCAATCCCTTTCTGATCAAAAACATCCATCCCGAGCAGTTTTGGGGCGATCAGACGATGAATATGATTGACCGCCTTCCGGACGCCTTTTCCAAGATATCGTTTCGGATCTTTATCCCTTAACTCCAGAGCCTCATGGCTACCGGTCGAAGCGCCTGAAGGGACAGAGGCCCGTCCCATGAAACCGCTGTCCAGAAAGACCTCCGCCTCAACTGTTGGATTTCCTCTCGAATCGATGATCTCTCTTCCGATCACCTTTGTGATGGCTGGCATCTCTTTTTCTCCTTCAAGTCATTCGTGTCGGTTTCTTTTGATTCAGGATGCGTGTTCCTATATAGATGTAATGGATTCCGGAAAGGATGGTGAGAAAGGTCGTTCCGTAGATGGCGA
>DYHU01000168.1:2933-8068 GCA_020724025.1 Syntrophorhabdus sp.
CATGATGAGGATGACAAAGGCGGGAATCAAAAGGACCCTGATGATGGTTAAGGTATTTGGCAGGTTCATCGTTTGCTTTAAAAAAGTTCGGAGCGATTAGTTCGTAGTTCGGAGTAAGAAAAATTTTTTTAGGCTCCGAACTCTTGTAGGGAACGGTTTCAAACCGTTCCCTACCCGACTCTGAACTTCACTCGTAGAAATTTCCAGATTCACCTTTATAGAGGTCTTTGAAAGTGGTAAATCTGTCCAGAAAGGCCAGATCGACCTTGCCGATCGGTCCGTTTCGTTGTTTTCCGATGATGACTTCGGCTTTCCCCTGATTTTCCTCCGAACGATTATAGACCTCTTCTCGAAAGATGAACAAAATCACATCCGCATCCTGCTCAATCGCCCCGGATTCCCGGAGGTCAGACAGTTGAGGTCTATTCCCCGTTCGTTCCTCGGTCTTTCGGCTGAGCTGTGAGACAGCGATCACAGGAATATTGAGTTCCTTGGCCAGGGCTTTTAAGGAACGGGAAATTTCTGAGATCTCCTGTTGACGGCTCTCCACCCTCGCTCTCCCCTTCATCAGTTGAAGGTAGTCGATGATGACCAGACCTAAATGATGTTCAGCCTTGAGGCGGCGTGCCTTTGCCCTCAATTCAAGGACCGAGAGCGCGGCCGAATCATCGATGAAGATGGGCGCCTCATAGAGCGTTCCCGCTGCGAGCGTCAGCTTAGGCCAGTCACTCTCCCTGAGGAAACCTGTTCGGAGGCGATTCCCTTCCACCTCAGCTTCGGCACAAAGCATGCGCATGACCAACTGTTCCTTTGACATCTCAAGGGAGAAAATGGCGGATGGAATCTTCTTTTCTCTGGCCGCATGCTGGGCAACATTGAGACAGAAGGCGGTTTTGCCCATGCTGGGCCTTCCGGCGACGATGACCAGGTCCGAACGTTGAAAACCCGCAGTCATCTTGTCGAGCTCTTTGAAACCTGAGGGGACGCCGGTGATGAGCTCCTTCTTCTCGTAGAGTTTTGAGATGATATCTAAACTATCCTTGACCACTTCACGGATGGAGTAAAAGGAAGGCCTCACTCTTCTCTCGGAGATTTCGAAAATGGCCTTCTCCGCCTCATCAAGAAAGTTCTCCACATCGCCCCGATCCTGATAGCTCTGTGTGATGATCTCCGTGGAGGTTTCGATCAACTTCCGGAGGACCGCCTTCTCTTTGACGATCCTGGCATAGTATTCGATATTGGCCGCGGTGGGAACCGAATCGATCAGAGAGGCCAAGTAGGAGGCTCCTCCGATGGCATCGAGCTGATCCCTTTTCCGCAACTCGTTGGTCATGGTGATGAGGTCGGCGGGTTCATCCCGTTCGGAGAGGTCAATCAACACCCCAAAGATCTTGCGATGGGCATCCCGGTAGAAGTCGTCAGGGGCGAGGATCTCCATCACCTTATTGATCGCCTCATTTTCAATAAGGACGCCGCCCAGAACGGACTGCTCCGCCTCGATGTTTTGGGGAGGGATTTTATGGGAAGAGAGTTCTGTCTCTTCCATGCTCACTCCTGAACGACCCAGACCTTGAGATGGGCTGTGACTTCCGGTTGGAGTTTAATCGGCACGGTATGCATTCCCAGATTCTTGATCGGTTCTTCCAGAAGAATTTTCTTCCGGTCCACATCCAACCCGTTTTCCTTCAAGAAGGCTTCAATCTCCATGGAGGTCACGGAGCCGAAAAGCTTTCCGCTCTCCCCCACATTCTTGGCAAAGGTGCAGGAGAGGTTTTCGATCTCCTGAGCCATCTTCGCCGCATCCTTTTTCATCTTCCCCAGACGCTGCTGAACCAGCGCCTTCTCATGTTGCAGGGTTTTGAGGTTCTTTTCCGTGGCAAAGACTGCTTTTTTCCCCGGGATGAGGTAATTCCTTCCATATCCATCCGAGACCTTCACCATATCCCCCATCTTTCCCAATGAGGGGATGTCTTCTAAAAGAATGACTTGCATCGTGCACCTCCTATGAATCTTTCTAAATAGTGTCTGTTTACAAATTGCTCCTTCAATCAGAATCGTCATTCCGGCGAAAGCCGGAATCCAGTCCTTTCAAGACCTTCTGGATGCCGGATCAAGTCCGGCATGACGGAAAACGCTGTTTATGGACAGACACTGAATAGGTTACGGTTAGGGTTAGGAGGCCCGTATCGTTTAGCGTCAAAGGGTAAGGGTAAGAATTTAAGACAATAAACGTAACCCCTTGACGAAACGGGCATCTTAACCTTGACCGAATAACAACCCCTTTTTTTCTAACCTAAACATTTACCGTTTAATGGGCTGCCGTTGTGAAGGGCAGGATGGCTATGTTCCGGGCCCTTTTGACGGCGACCGTGATCTGCCTCTGGTGTTTGGCACAGTTTCCGGAGATCCTCCGGGGAATAATCTTCCCTCGTTCCGTCACGAAATATCGAAGAATCCTCGGATTTCTATAATCGATATCGAGCTTCTTATCGGTGCAAAACCGACAGACCTTTCGCCTCATGAAGGGCTTCTTCTTTCTGTCCGGAGCTGACCTTTCAGCCGGTTTTCTCATCCCTTTCTCCTCTCTTTGCTGATTTGATCTCATGTTTGATTATGGAGGTTCGCTTCGTTCTCCTCAGCCGAATGGAGCTCCGATGCGATCACCTCCGTTCGGGTCCGGCTTCTTCCTTCGGATGTCTCCCAGCGCCTTTGATTGAGCCGGCCTTTCACTAAAAGACGCTGACCACTCCGGAGCTCGGACCTGGATTGAGCCAGTTGGCCAAGGGCCACAATTTGAATCAGGCTTGGACGTAAACCCGCACGTTTCGAGGTCTGCCCCGGATGGCCCTGGCCCGGTGTTTTTTTGGATAAATTTCCTGAATCGTTTAACTCCAAAGGAAACTGGAGCACAGGGGTTCCATCGGGTTGATAATGAAATTGCGGGTCGTTTGCCACCTTCCCTGTGAGAATGACCTGATTCAAGGAGGTCATGCGATTTCCTCTGATTCCTCCGGCAGATCATCCGGAGCCGCTCCCTCCGAGGCTGACGCACTTCTTTCGTCCAGACGAACGGATTGAAACTTGATGACGGCGTCCATTACTCGAAAATTTCTCTCCAGTTCGGAGAGGAGGGCGGGTATTCCGGAAAAGTGTATCAGGGTGTAGTGGCCTTTGGTCTTCTTTTTAACTTCATAGGCGAGTTTTCGTTTTCCCCAGTCTTCGACCTTCAGGATCTCTCCATTGCCCTGGGTGATGATCCCTTTGATCTTCTCGATGGCGGATTGTGCCACCCCTTCTTCGAGATCAGGGTCCAAAATAAAGATGGTTTCATACTTCCTCTCGGTTTCAAGTCGCAACGACATGGTTCACCTCCTCGTGGATTATAGCCCTAAAACAGAGTTTAGAGCAAGGGGCATTTGCCAAAGCAAAATGATCAATGAACAATTGTCAATTAGCAATGATCAATTGGGAGCAGTCACTGCCCATTGAACATTGCTAATTGATCATTGGCAATTGGATTAGTCGGTTTTCATCACATCCGATCTGGTCACTCCTGCGATGTGACCCCGGCTGACCTTCACCCTCACCTTGTCGGAGATTTCGACGGTGACGACATCATCCCGGAGCCCCGTAATCCGGCCATAAATGCCGCCAGTGGTCAAGACCTGATCTCCGACCTTTAAAGTGGACAGGAGATTCCGGTGGTCCTTCGCCCGTTTCTGCTGGGGTCGGATGAGCAGGAAGTAGAAGATGACGAAGATCAAGATGATGGGGAGAAAACTTAAAAACTGGGAGCCTCCTTGCCCCCCGCCCGGCGCTCCCATTGCATAAGCCAGATCCATTCCCATAATTCCTCCTTTTCTAATTTGTTTTAAACAAAAGCTGTCTGGTGCCGATCAGAACTTTCCTCTTGTAACCCATTCCCCTGGGAAATGTAAGTTTGATAAAGTTGAGAAAGGCGCCCCTCCTGAATCGCCTTCCGAATCCCCTTCATCCATTCTATATAATAATAGATATTATGAATCGTGTTCAACCTCGAAGAGAGGATTTCGTTCGCCAGGTAGAGGTGCCGGAGATAGGCCCTCGAATAATACCGGCAGGCATAGCAGTGGCATGCCTCATCAACCGGCCTTGCATCCTCCGCATATTGGGCCTGTTTGATCGATATCTTTCCTTTTGAGGTAAAGAGCATTCCGTTCCGTGCGTTCCTCGTCGGAAGGACACAATCGAAAAGATCAATTCCCTGCATGGTCGCATGGAGAATATCTTCCGGGGTTCCCACACCCATTAAATAACGTGGAGCGTTTTCGGGTAAAAAAGGTGTGGTCCATTCCAGGACATCCTGCATGACGGGTTTGGGTTCTCCGACGCTGAGCCCTCCGATGGCATACCCCTGGAAGTTCATCCGGGTTAGGTCTCTCGCGCTCTCCTGCCGGAGATCCTGATACATCCCGCCCTGGACAATCCCGAAGAGAGCCGGATCGTCATTCCTTCTCGCCTTCAGGCATCTCTCGGCCCATAGTGTCGTGAGCCTCGTTGAGGCCCTCACATATTCATGGGGAGAAGGATAGGGCACGCACTCATCCAGGACCATGGCGATGTCGGAGCCGAGAGTTCTCTGAATCTCCATCACCTTCTCGGGTGTGAGAAAATGTTCGGAGCCATCGATATGGGACTGAAAAGTGACTCCATCCTCGGAGATCTTCCGCAGTTTCGCAAGACTGAAGATCTGATAACCGCCGCTATCCGTCAGAATAGGCCTCTCCCAGTGAATGAACCGATGGAGCCCTCCCAGCCGGCCTATGGTTTCATGGCCGGGCTTAAGGTAGAGGTGATAGGTGTTTCCCAGGATACCCTCCACGCCAACCTCCACCAGTTCTTCAGGCGTGAGGGACTTGACCGTCCCCTGCGTCCCCACGGGAAGAAAGGACGGGGTCATGATAGCGCCGTGGCCGGTTACGATCCTTCCCAGTCTCGCCCGGGAGGAGGAATCTGTTTTAATGATCTCAAACTGAAAAGCCATCACACCACACTATCGGAATAATGGAATTGTGGAATATTGGAATGTTGGGTTTTCTTAACCATAAATCTTGAAATCCAATATGAATTCGTAAAAAGTCGTCATTCCCGTGAAA
>DYHU01000169.1 GCA_020724025.1 Syntrophorhabdus sp.
TTTGATTCTATTACCCATTATATTCAAAATCTCCACACAAGGCAATTCGGTATCTCTAGGTCCCCCTCTTCACGGAAAAAAGATTAATGGAGTCCGAGCAAATCGGGAAGCCAGAGGGAGATGGAGGGAATGTAGGTGACGATCAGAAGTGCCACAATGAGGGCCAGAACAAAAGGAATGGCTGCTTTGGAAATCCGTTCCATGGAGATATCCGCAAGGTTGGCCGCCACATAGAGGTTTAAGGCCACCGGAGGAGTGATCGTCCCGATCGACAGGTTGACCGCCATCATCACGCCGAACCACATCGGATCCCAACCAAAATGTTTCATCACCGGCATGAGAATGGGGAGGAAAACATAAAAAATGGAAATGGCGTCCATCAACATTCCTGCGATCAATAGCAGGAAATTTAAAAGCAAGAGGATGATGATGGGATTCGTTGTAAGACTTAAAAGAAATTTGGCTGCTCTATCCATCACCCCGAGCGTAGAACCTGTCCAAGCAAAGAGACCAGCGAAAGCCACAACGATCATCACCACGGAGGTCGAAACCGCCGAGTCCCGAAGGACCTCATAAAGCATTTTCACATTGACATTGCGGTAGAAAAAAAGACCGATGAAGAACCCATAAAAAACGGCCACAACCGCCGCCTCTGTAGGGGTGAAGATGCCCCCATATATTCCACCAAGAATGATCACAGGAGCCAGGAGGCCCCAGATCGCTTCTCTGAAGGCTTTCCAGATTTCTGCCTTCGTCCCCCATCGATCGCCCCCCCAACCCTTCCTTTTGGAGATGATATAGACAGGAAAGACCAAGGCGAGTCCCATGATCAACCCTGGGATGACACCTGCGGCAAAGAGGCCACCGATTGAGGTTTCCGTGATCACTCCATAGATAACGAAGGCGACGCTTGGAGGAATGAGGACATCGGTGGTGGCTGCAGAGGCAACCAGGGCTGAGGCAAATCCCTTATCATAACCGCGGTTGACCATAGCAGGAATCATCACCGCTCCGATGGCTGCCGTATCTGCTGGTCCAGTTCCTGAAATGGCTCCGAAGAAGACACAACCAGCCACTGCGACAAGTCCAAGGCCTCCCGGGACTGGACCGATGAGAAGGTGGAGGAGGTTGACCAGACGCCGGGAGAGCCCAACCCGATCCATCAAAAATCCTGCGAGAATAAAGAAAGGGATGGCAAGAAGGGGGAATTTAGCAATATTCGCATAGAAGTTGGTCGAGACGACCATGATTCCTAAATGATATTGCCATAAAAAGACAAGAGCGGTGATTCCAACGCTGACTGCAATAGGAACTCCGATGAAAAGTAGAAAGAAGAAGAGAGCAAAGAATAAGATACTAGGGTCCATTATATTCTCCCTATCTTTTGGCTCGTCTGATGTGCTCCTTGAAATATCCTGACGATGACCAAGAGACTCCAAACTGGCATCCCGATGGAATACCACCACTGGGGAACTCCAATGCCCATCGAGGTAATGCGCAGGGTGAATTCCTCCCTGATCTGATGGATTGAAAAATAAATCAGGAATAGAAAGAGAATGGCACTTAACGCAGTACTGGCCCAGAGCAAAACCCTTTGGGTTTTTTTAGGAAGACGGTCTGTAATGAAGTTGAAGCCCAGGTGGGATCCCTGGCGAAAAGCGATGGCCGTCCCGAGGAGGGTCAACCAGACAAAGAAACTAACGACCAACTCCTCGGTAAAGGCGATGGAGTATTTCAGAAGATAACGCGAGATAACATTGACGAAAGCAACCATAGCCATGATGGCGAATAAAATAGCACAAAGCACTTCTTCAAAATGAACCACCAACCATTTCAGATTTTTTGGCATAAGGCCCCTTTCCCTCACCTCTTTCCCCTCACCCCAACTCTCTCCCCCAATGAGACTGTGTCACCAGTCCGTTCATGGTTCGATCCCGCGCTGCGCGGGATTCGTCCCTTCGAGAGCCTCAGGACGAGCGGTTTTTTCCGAATGTCCTGAGCGAAGTCGAAGGAAGGGCTCACCACGAACGGCTAATTGCGACACAGTCCCCAATGGGGAGAGGACGAGGTGAGGGGGTTATTTATTTGACTCCCTTCACAATCCTTTCTGCTTCACCGACCAAGTCAGGTCCAATTTCCTTAATCCATTTGTCGTAGACGGACTTGGTCTTGGCTTTGAAAGCTTCGATATCCTTTGCAGTCGGGACGACAAGTTCCATTCCTTTGCCCTTCAGCATCTCAAAAGCCTCTGTGCTTCCTTCTAACCCTTTTCGAGCCTCTTTGATATCCCAGGCCATTGCCTCCTGGGCTGTTTTGGCTACAATTTCCTGGTCCTTTGGATCGAAACTGTTCCACACCTCTTTATTCACTCCTAAGATCAATGGATCGATCGTATAGTGCCAGATGGTGATATTTTTGTGTAACTCCCATAATTTAAACGGAGTGATGACTGAGATGATTGGATTTTCCTGTCCGTCCACAGTTCCTTGCTGAAAAGCCGTAAGCGCCTCAGCCCAATTAATCGACATGGGATTTGCCCCCAGGGCTCTGAAGGTGTCGATGAAGATGGGAGAGCCAACGACTCGGATCTTGAGCCCTTCCAGATCCTCAGGTTTTCGAATCGGACGTTTTGAATTGGTCAGTTCTCTAAAGCCATTTTCCCCCCATGCCAAACCGACCACGCCTCTTTCCTCAATGATCTTATAAATTCTCTTTCCAGGTTCCCCTGCCTTTACGGCATCGAGGTGCTTGTAATCGGGAAAGAAGAAGGGGAGAGAGAAGAGGTTTAGCTCTTTGATCGTTGGGGACCAGTTAATCGTCGAGCCTACGGCAAAGTCAGCAATGCCCTGACGAGTAATGAGGAATTCATTCGTTTGCATTCCAGCAAAGAGCTGCCCGGCGAAATAGCACTTGATATTAATCTTTCCTCCTGTTCGTTCCCTCACCAGATCAGCAAATTTCACTGATGCCTCTCCCCAGGGGCCTTTAGGGCCTATCACAAGGCTTAACTTATATTCAGGTTTGTAAGTTGCGGCACTGACATAGGTTGAAAAGGTTAAGGATAGAACAAACACCGTCAATAAGATCATTATTTTCCTAAACATTTTGGACCTCCTTTCATGGTTGTGAATGACCTGTGATGATTTTCCATAAAATATCCACTCTCCACGATTAACTTTCAACTCTCTTTTTGAACCACCTCCTTTATTTCCCCCAAGTGTCCCTCCTCATTTCCAGTATAAAACCTCCTTGACCGCCATGTCGATACTATTTTCGTCCGGTATAACCCTCTTCTCAAGAGGCTCACTATATGGTATGGGAACATCCAAGGCGCCAACCCTCCCGACAGGGGCGTCAAGGAAATCGAAGGCTTCCTCCATAATGTTGGAAGCGATTTCGGCTCCGATGCCTCCTCTTTTACATCCCTCGTGGACGATAACCATTCGATTCGTTTTCCGGATCGAATGAAGAAGAATCTCCATGTCCAATGGGCAAAGGGTTCTGAGATCAATCACTTCTACATCCACGCCTTCACATGATAATCGTTCAGCAGCCTTCAAGGCTTTTGGGACCATATATGAAATTGCTACGACCGTGACATCTTTCCCTTTTCTCTTGATATCGGCCTTGCCTAAAGGGATAAGATATTCTTCTTCCGGGATATAACTTTTTGTTGCATAGAGGAGTTTATGTTCAATGAAGATGACAGGATTGTCATCTCTTATAGCTGTTTTGAGAAGTCCTCTCGCATCGTAGGGTGTAGAGGGCATGGCGATTTTTAAACCGGGGATATGGAAAAAGAGGGCTTCAAGGCTCTGTGAGTGCTGGGCCGCATTTCCCCTTCCGCCCCCTCCTTGGGTTCGAATGACCAAAGGGACCTTTGCCTTTCCGCCAGACATATACCTCATCTTCGCCACTTGATTGATGATCTGATCCATAGCGCAGGGGGCGAAGTCCACATACATGAGCTCAGCCACGGTTCGGATCCCGGTCATGGCAGCCCCCAATGAGGAACCGATGATCGCCGATTCAGAAATAGGAGTACTGCGTACTCGATGAGGGCCAAATTGTTCAAGCAATCCCTTGGTTACCCCGAAGATACCACCGTAACGGCCGATGTCCTCTCCGATCACCATCAGGGAAGGATCTCTCTGCATCTCCTCTCTGAGGGTCATTCGGAGCGATTCAACAAAGGTGACTTCCGGCATCCTTCTTCACCCCTCCCCCCTGCCTACCGGCAGACAAGCAACCCTCTCCCATCAAGCCTGCCTGTCGGTAGGCAGGGGAGAGGGGATAAAGAGCTATTTCAAAAGAAAAGGTCCTGAGCCGCCTCCTCAGGCAAGGGAAATGGACTTTCTTCTGCGAATCGGACAGCCTCATCAATAGAAGCCTTTACATCGGCCTCTGTCGTTTTCTCCATTTCCTCGGTCATTATTTTCTCTTGAGTGAGTCGTTCTTTAAATCTCTTGATCGGACAACGATGCAGCCATTGATCCATCTCTTCCTTAGACCGATAAGAAATTCCCCGTCCGGGATCCCCCGTAAAATGGCCGAAGAAACGGTAGGTGACACAATCGAGCAAGGCCGGTCCTTCTCCGGCCTTTGCCCTCTCTATGGCCTCCTTCGTTTTTAAATGGACCTCTACGATATCATTCCCATCGATGAGAAAACCCGGAATGCCGTATGCATTGGCCCGATCTGCAATATTGGGGACGGAAATGGATTCCCTGAGGGATGTGGAGAGGGCATACTGGTTATTTTCACAGACGAAGATGACCGGGAGCTTCCAGAGGGCGGCGAGATTGAGGCTTTCATGAAATGTTCCTTGATTCGATGCGCCATCTCCGAAAAAACAGGCAACGACCTGATCGGTTCCCCGATTTTGAATGCTGATCCCCGCTCCCACAGCGATAGGGAGTCCTCCTCCAACAATTCCATTGGCGCCTAAATTCCCGGCCTCAAAATCGGCGATGTGCATGGAGCCGCCTTTTCCCTTGCAATAGCCGGTTGACTTTCCGAGAAGCTCGGCCATCATCACTCTTAAATCAGCTCCCTTAGCAATACAGTTCCCGTGTCCCCGATGGGTATTGACCATATAATCTTGAAGGCGGAGATTGGAACAGACGCCCACAGAAACAGCCTCCTGTCCGATGCAGGGGTGGAGGTTGCCACGGATAAGGTTATGTTCAAAGAGCTCTATGGCCTTTTCCTCAAAGCTCCGGATGGCGAGCATCTGTTCGTACATGTTAAGACAAAAAATTTTATCTAACGGCAATGTCATGTTACGCTCTAATTGTTTTGGTTATCGCCTGACCAACCTCACTCTCTTAGATTAGAAGGAGTGTAGGATTTTCGAGCAATTTCTTTATATGATTTAAGAAAAGGGCAGCCGTTGCACCATCTACGATACGGTGATCCGAAGACAGATTAAACCAGGCCATAGGCTTAATCTTGATTTCCCTCCCTTGAACCACTGGTTTTTCGACCGTTCTTCCTACCCCCAAAATAGAACATTCCGGAGGATTGATGATGGGATTGAATTTATCGATCCCAAGCATCCCCATATTGGAAAGGGTGAATGTACCTCCTCCGACCTCTTCCAAAGACAATTTTCCCTCCTTTGCCTTCTGGGTGAGGTCACGAAGGGTCAATGCGATTTCGGTAAGTGATTTTTGATCTGCATGACGGACCACGGGGACAATCAGTCCATCCTCGAGGGCGATGGCGACTCCGATATTCACCTCATCGAGGAGGCGTATCTGATCTCCTTCGATGCGGGAGTTGATAATCGAATGTTCTTTGAGGGCGGTTGCTACCCCCTTGACCAAGATGTCGGTAAGGGTCAATTTGACTCTGACGCGATTTTCGATCTCTTCCTTCAATTTTTCCCTGAGTTCCATGACAGCGGACATCTCCACCTCCAGGGAAAGGTAAAAGTGGGGAATGTTCTGAAAGCTCTCTGTCATGCGTCTGGCAATGATCTTCCGGATACCCTTCAAAGGGATCAATTTTTCTAATGGTGTTGTCACAGGAGGAGTTGGTTCAACGGCTCTGGCCGTTCCCTTTTCGACTGATTGAATCACATCCATCTTAATAATCCTTCCTCCTGGACCGGATCCCTTGAGGGAGGAGAGATCAATTCCCTTCTCCTGAGCCATCTTCCTGGCAATAGGGGAGGCGAAAATCCTTTTCCGAAGTTCCTTGATCTCCCCCTGGACAGTAGCAGGTATAGGTACCTTTACAGGGACTTCAAGTTTAATGGCTTCGAATTCTGGGAATGCCTCACCTTCTTCTGCAATGATGGCGATAGGTGTCGCCACTGGGACGATCTCCCCTTCATGATGAAGGATTTTCCGAAGGATGCCGGAGGCCGGAGATTCGTATTGAAAGTTAATTTTCTCGGTAATGATTTCAACAAGAGGTTCTCCCTTTTCAACCCGGTCCCCTTCCTGTTTCAACCACTTCTCAATCGTCCCTTCGGTCATGGTCAGGCCCAATTTGGGCATGATGACAGTCGTTGCCATAGTCGATCTCCGAGTTATCCCTCTATTCTTTCGATCTCCTCATTTCAACCGCAGCACCGCAACACTGCAGAACGGAAACACTTCAGATCATCCTTTCATTATGTGAATTGCCTCATCACTTACATCCAGAGCCGCCTCAAAGAAAGCTTCTGAAAAGGTGGGATGGGCAAAGAACATCTGTTTAATTTCTTCAACGCCAATTTCATGCTTCATTGCCATAGCACCCAGATGAATCAATTCTGTGGCACGGGGACCGAGGATATGTACCCCCAAAACCTCACCATATTTTTTTTCGGAGATGATCTTCACCATCCCGTCTTGATCTCCTGTTGCGATTGATCGCCCGCAGGCCATGAAGGGAAATTTTCCGATGTTCACCTCTCCCCACTCGGTCTTCGCCTGTTCTTCTGTGAGGCCGATGGATGCGGCCTCGGGATAGGCATAGAGGCAAATGGGCATAAGGCGGTAATCGATTTGACTTTCTTTGCCAAAGATGTTTTCCATGGCAACTCTCGCCTCAAACAGGGCCTTGTGTGCAAAAAAGCCTTTCCCCGCCACATCTCCGGCGGCATAGATCCCAGGGGAATCTGTTTTCATTTGGAGGTCAACAGGAATGAACCCATCCCTCAAAGTGAGTAAGCCCTTTTCAAAATCGAGGCCATCGATATTTGCACGTCTCTCGCCAACGATCAATATTTTCTGAGCCTCCAGGTTCTGTTCTCTCCCCTTTTGAATCAGTTTAAGACTTAATGGCCTATTCTCCCCAAGAATTTTTGCAGCGGTGGCCTCTGTCTCTGTCAATACCTTGACCTTTTTCTTCGTTAAGAGTCCTCTGTATCTGACAGAGATCTCTCGATCCATTCTGGGAAGGATGCGTTCTTTCTTTTCAATGAGCGTCACTTCGACCCCAAAGGTGTTGAAAAAGGTTGCAAACTCGACACCGCGGATACCTCCTCCAACGATAGCTAAACTCGAAGGGAGATCTGTCATTTTGAGGGCATCGTCACTGCCAATGATCCACCGGCCATCCCTTCTGAGATTTGGCTCTTCCTTTGGCACTGCTCCGGAGGCGACGATGATCCGGTCAGCATTCAACTTCTCAGTGACTTTGCCGTCACTTCTAACACGGATCGTCTTAGGGTCGATAAATGAAGCCTCTCCTCGGATGAGAGTAATTCGGTCTCGGTTCAATAGATTTCGTAGACCGGAGACGACCTGCTCCACTGCAACCTTCTTCTTTTCAAGAGCGTATTTGAAATGGAGAATGCGGGTTTCCTCATCCTTCGTCACATCTGGCTTTTTAAAAGCTTCATAATGGGAAGCTTCCTGGAGGAGGGTCTTTGTTGGGATGCATCCGCGATTCAGGCAGGTCCCACCGAGTTCAGCTTTCTCAATCAACGCAACGGATAACCCTTTTTGGGCAGATAGAATCGCCGAGAGATATCCTCCTGGACCGCTGCCGATAATAATGAGGTCAAAGTTTTTTGATTGAGCCCCCAATGGTTGTGCTCCTTTTAAAAAAGAGTAAAATTTCCAC
>DYHU01000663.1 GCA_020724025.1 Syntrophorhabdus sp.
TTTCTATCATGGAAAACCAAAAAAATCAAAGTGGATATCTGTTTGAGGCGAATTTAAAAAAGTGGGGCAAAAAAGATTTTAAAAATGTCACGATCTGTATGCAATGAGTGGGGTGTATCAGGACGGAGTTTTTTGAGTAAAAAGAGGAGATTCTCAACCTATTTTGGTTGAGTCTGTATCGATCCCGAATTTCTGCATCCGATATCTTAGGGCATCCCGGCTGATATCGAGGAGCTTTGCCGCCCTGGTCTGGTTTCCGTTGGTCATCTTGAGGGCCTGTCTTACGAGTCCTTCTTCCACCTTTTCCAGTGAAATCCCTTCCGGGGGGATGCTAATTCCCTCGACCGTCATCCCTTCTCGGGTAGCCTGTCCGAGAATCTCGATGGGAAGATGTTCCATGAGAAGCATATCTCCCTCTCCGAGGATCATTGCCCTTTCGATCACATTTCTTAACTCCCGCACATTCCCGGGCCAGCTATAGCTCATAAAAAAATCTTCAACCCCTTTTGATATTTTCTGGATATTTTTATGGAATTCTTCATTAAATCTCTGAATGAAATATTTTGTCAGGGGCAGGATATCATCCAGCCTCTCCCGAAGGGAGGGAACCTTCAGGGAGGCAACATTGATCCTGTAAAAAAGGTCTTCCCTGAATTTGCCCTCCGCTTTCAATTTCAATAAATTCTTGTGAGTAGCCGTGATGATTCTCACATCCACTCGGATATCTTTTACCCCCCCATCCTTCGGAATGTCTTCTGCTCGACGAGTCTCAAGAGCTTCGATTGCAGGTTCACCTCCATATCTCCGATCTCGTCCAGAAATAGTGTTCCGCCTTCTGCCATTTCAAAAAGTCCCTTTTTCACCTCTTTGGCATCGGTAAATGCCCCTTTCTCGTGGCCGCAGAGCTCATTTTCGAGGAGATGTTCCGGGAATCCGGCACAACTGACGGTGATGAAAGGCATATTTTTCCTTTTGCTCAGGTCATGGATGGCATGGGCAACGAGCTCCTTCCCCGTTCCGCTTTCTCCCTGAATCAGCACGGTCGAGGCATCGCTTTGAGCAAACTTCCCAACCATTTCAAAAACCCTTATCATCTCCTTGCTCACAACAACAATATCTTGAAAACCTACCCCAATCCTCTTTTCCGCTCTAAGACGACTCACCTCCCTTTT
>DYHU01000170.1 GCA_020724025.1 Syntrophorhabdus sp.
GTCCAGTTTAAAGAGTTGAGCTGCGTTCTTCCAGAGGATCTTTTCGTAATCTTTTTCTGGCAGCCCTAAATCCTTTACAAATCCGATGATCCTTTCCGGACCTCCAATCGGGTGGGCATAATCCGTACCGATCAGAATGTGGTCCGGCCCTAAATATTCGAGCGCACATTTCATAGCCGGAAGATGGAAAGAGATGGCATCCACATAGACATTCCTTTTGTAATACTCGGAGGGCACCTGAGAAAGAGAAAGACCATAATCCTGCGCATAACTCTTAAAAGAATCGTTAACCCTTCCGACCAGGTAGGGAAACATCCCACCTAAGTGGGCATGAATGATTTTCAGTCTTGGAAACCTCTCCAGAATGCCTTGGAAGATCAGACCTGTGACAGCCATCGTTGTATCGAGGATGAAACCGAAGAGAGGTAAAGGCATCTGGACCTTCTTCAGGGCCTCTGCCGTGATAGGTGGAGCGGGATGGATGAAGATGGGTAGATCAAAGGCTTCTGCCGCTTCATAGATGGGAAGGAATTCCTCAGAGTAGATGGGCTTCCCCTGAATATTGGAGAAGAGGGTGATTCCTTTTGCGTTAAGTTCTTTGTAAGCCCTCTCCATCTCTTTCACCGACGCCTTCACATCCTGGTAGGGTAAAGTGGCCAGGGCATGGAACCTACCTTTATATTTCTGACAGACCGAGGCAAGATAATCGTTCACCTTCTTTGCCCAAACCACCCCCTCGGTTGCAGGGATAAGTTCCACACTGGGTGTGGTCAGACTGATGATCTGGACGTTGATTCCATACTCATCGAGATCCTTCAACCTCGGTTCTGGATCGTAATGACCTGCTCGGTTTATCGTGGCAAGACGCACTCCCTCGTAATAAAACACCATGCTCGTGGGGCCTGTCCTGACCATGATCAGCGAACCCCCTCGCCCCTCAAGATAGGCCATCCATTCCTTAGGATATAGGTGATTATGGACATCAATGACCTTCATGGACGCGCCTCCTTATCCTGATCCATCAAGCCGGCCCTACCCGCCGATGAAATCCCTCTCTTCCCTCGGGTGGCCATGACGTGCAGAAAAATGAGTATCCCAAGAAGTAGATAACCTATAATATCTGTGACCCAATAAGGATAAATGAGCAAAATCCCTGCGATGAGAAACCCTGTGCGTTGAAACCATCCCAGGCCTTGAAGCAGATATCCTTGGAATGCGACAGCCATGCTGCTCACTGCAATAAAGGATGTGAATACTCTGAGAAGAATCTTACCGAGTTGGCCCATAAGGAGAACCTCTGGGCTGTAAGCAAAGAGATAGGGGACCAAGAATGTTGGCAGGGAGAATAAGAAGGCCAGGTTCGTTGTCCTCACAGGATCTGTCCCTGCCAGGCCTGCTGCGGCAAAAGAGGTGGGCGCCACAGGAGGACTGATATTGCCAAGGGTTCCGAAAAAGAAGACAAAGAGATGGGCTGCCATAGGATGGACACCGGCTTTGATAAGTGCAGGTGCAGCCAACACCGCCAGGATGAGATAGCACGTCACGGGTGGAAGAGGAAGGCCCAGGATGATAGAGGCAATCATCGTCAGGATGAGAAGCAGAATGGTGCTTCCGCCTGCAAGCGTAATGAGGATATCTGAAAAACGCTCGCCCAGTCCCGCCATGCTGATCGTTCCGGTAATAATCCCAGCAGAGGCACAACAAGCAGCCACGATGATCGCACCTTTCGAACCCCTTTCCAGAGCAGAAATGATCTGCCGAAAATCCATTCTCGTCCTCCGACGGAGCTGACTCGTCAGGATGCAGGCCACAGCAGCCCAGAAAGCCGCCCTCGGCGGAGTACTCATCTTAATGGCAAGGAAGTAAATGAGGACCCCTATGGGAATAAGCATGTGTCCTTTTTCTCTGAATACGGTTCTCAGATTCGGAAGCTCGGCTCCTGGGAACCCTCTTAGTCCGAGCTTGACCGCCTGGAGCTCAACCACCATGTATAGTGTGGCATAAAAAAGAAGAGCGGGTATGATCGCTGCCTTCACGACATCCATGTAAGTCCCGCCGATCATCTCTGGAATGATGAAAGCGGCAGCTCCCATCACAGGAGGCATGATCATCGACCCCGTTGAGCCGACAGCCTCTATTGCAGCCGCAACTTCTGATCGATATCCTCCCTTCTTCATAAGGGGAATGGTAAACACACCAACGGCTCCAACATTCGCCACCTGACTCCCAGTGATCATACCGAAGAGGCAACTTCCAAGGACTGCCGCTTTTGCAGGTCCACCTCTATACTTCCCAAACAGGGCCATCCCCGTGTCCATGAAGAGCGGTCCTGCTCCTGAGCCTTGTAAGAATGAGCCAAAGATGATATAGACAACGATCACGGTGGCAGAGACCGCAAGGGCAGGACCAAGGATTCCGTCAGTGCTGAAGAAAATGAAATTGATCACTTGCTCAAAGGTAAAGCCTGTATGGGCTAGGTAAATTGGAAGGTGGGTCCCAAACGCGAGATAAAGAAATCCCACGAAGCAGATGATCGGGATGGCCCATCCAATTATCCGTCGAGCGGCTTCAAGCACCAAGAGAATGGCGAGGAAGCTGCAGAAGGAATCGAGGAGATTGGGAATACCGGTGCGGAAGCTGATGTTCTCGTACTCTATAAAGACGTAGGTTCCGATAAAGAAGGAGAATACGAGAAAGCAGATGTCAATGAATGTGATAGGCCGGTGTTCTTCAGCAACCTTCCCTTCCCCAACTTCACCGCTCTTTGCTCTAAAAGGGAAGAGGAGAAAGATGAGGCCGAGAGTAAAGGAGAGATGGATGGTCCGTTGTTGAACCCCAGGCAGCTGACGGACTCCGGCGGTGTACATATGAAAGAGCGCCATTGCAAGGGCAATGACAAAGATGAGAATGCGCCGTGTCCCCCACTCCGTTGTCCTACTCTTAGGGTCCTTTCCAACTTTCTGATGAGAATTCATGCTACGGGATAGTCTATGACTACTTTTTCATCACCCCTATCTCTTTCAGGTACTTCTCTGCCCCGCTATGAAAGGGAACCGGAACCCCTTTCATCGCGTCCTCTGCAGTCATATCTCTTGCTGATTTATGAATGGCGTAGTAATCCGCCTTATTGTCGAAGAGGTTCTTGAGGAGTTGATAGACAAAATCGGTGCTCACATTTGAAAGGGTGAAGAGGGCAGTTGTAAACCCATAAATAAGGGTATCTTGATCCAATCCCTTGTAAGACTTTGCTTTCACCACGGTTCCATAGTAGTAGGGATGTTCAGCCATCACCTTATTCAGGACCTTTTCGTCTATGGGCACAATCCGGACATCGTGTTTCAGGGCAAGTTCAGTGTAAATCGCAATGGGATATCCTCCTCCGACAAAGCCTCCGTCGAGACTTCCGTCCTGTATTCCCTCAACGCTCTCTCTGTATGTATAGTAGTAGGGTTTGAAATCGTTCTTTGTCACACCCGAATATTCGAGGAAGAGAAGAGCGCTTGTGGCAACGGTGCTGCCTGGACCGCCGATGCCGATCCGTTTCCCCTTCACATCGGCAAAGGATTTAATGGGAGATTTGGCAGGGACGACGAGATACATATCCGAAGCATTCACAAAAACGACGGCTCGGAGCTCCGGGAAAGGTTTGCCCGAATACACCTCAAGACCTTTGTAAGCCTTCCAAGCATCCGGGGTTCCGAAAATGGCAAAGCAGGGCTTCTTTGCAGCTTCACGCGCCATCATTCGCCTCACCATGTCCATCGTTCCTGTCGTCGCCTCATGGACGAGATGAGCCCCTGGAAGATACTTATTCGTCACACTCACAATGCCTGCTCCGAGAACATAGGCAGTACCGCCGACAGGAGGGGTATAAAGCGGAACAAGCTCGGATCCTGCCTGAGAGGATGGTAAGAAGTTTCCCAAAACCAGACCAATCATTCCAATGGCAAATAGGTAACATTTGATCCGCTTCATTTTCTCCCTCCTTTAAAAATGAATTTCCTTCCCTTTGATCCCCTGTTGAAGGAAAATCGCCTCGTCCTATTCAGGATCGGGCCTTTTCCAGTTCCTTCTGGATCTGAAGGATGTGTTTCCGCATCAATTCAAAAACCTTTTGAGCATCCTTCTTTTTTACGGCCTCTAAAATCTTTCTATGGTGCCTTATGGTGTGGGAGGCGATTTCGATATTCTTCGGTGAATCACCCACGATCTCAGAAGACATATCTTTCAGAACGTCGAGCACGGTCTTCATCGTTAGGGCGAGGACTGCATTCCGTGTCGATTCAGCAAGGAGGGAATGAAATTCTATGTTCTTCACCCTCGCTGAAACATTCGATTTGATAATGGCAAGAGCCTCCTCAATATTCCCCTTTAGTCTTTGAAGGTCTTCAGGGTTCATTCGTTCACAGGCTAACCTTGCAATGTTCGGTTCAAGGATCATTCGTGCTTCGGTCAGCTCGTTTATGGAGACCTTTTTGATGCGGAGGATGGAGGAGAGGGATTCGCTCATGGGCCTCGAATTGATCTCGGCCACAAACACCCCAGAACCAGGTTTAATCGTTAAGAGCCCTGAGGTCTCCAGATTTTTAAGAGCTTCCCGAACGGAGATCCGGCTGGCCCGGAAACGTTCCACCAGTTCCCGCTCTGGAGGAATCCTATCCCCTGGTTTCATCGTCCCGCGGAGAATGGCATTTTTAATCTGCCGGACGATGCGCTCCGAGATTTTTCCGCTTTTGACCGGTCGAAAGGCGTTCATAAATTGGTATGATGTCTGTCCTGATACCAATTTTAAAAAGGTTTGTCAACAAGAATATTTTCACAATTCAATTTGACAAACCCATTTGACAAAAATAGAATGAAGTCCTTGAGTTGACGAGGAGGCATCAGATGATCCAACCGTGGTCCTATAGGTGGCTCAAAACATGAAGAAAGTCTCTGATCCCAGACCCGATCAGACGGAAGACATCGAGGTCGTTCTCGTCCCCCTCGCCGATATTTCGGAACGGATTCGAAAGGGAAAGATCGACCATGCCATCGTGATCACTGCGTTCACCCATTACTTTCTTCGATACCCGGAAAGATTGGAAAAGCCTTGACTCCCCTGAGCATCCTTCTCGTTCTGATTTCAGCGCTCATCCACTCCTCATGGAATTTCTTCACCAAGCGTGGAAACTTTCCGGTCGAATTTTTCTTCTGGGTCTTCCTCTTGGGGACATTTTTATATCTTCCATTCTTTTTTGTCTCCGGACTTTTCCCGGGTCTTCTTTTTCAAGCTCCAAGCAAACTCTGGATACTCAGCATCATCTCCAGCCTGATCCAAACCCTCTACCTTATCTCTCTGATCAAGGCCTACCAGATGGCAGAGCTTTCTCTGGTCTATCCCATCTCACGCTCAGCGCCTCTGTTTACGCAGGTCTGGGCCGTCTTATTCATCGGCGAAATCCTCTCAATGACTGGAGTCCTTGGAATCGGTCTGGTGATGGTGGGTATCTTCGTCATTTCAATGAGTGATTTTCACCTCAATCTATTCTTTCATCCTTCCCGAAACACTTCTTTACGACCCTACCTCTTCGCCTCGATCGCTGCCGTCACAGGATCCGTTTATTCAGTCCTGGATAAGGTCTGTGTTCAGACAACCCATCCCGTATTTTACTGCTGGCTCATTGATTTTTTAATGTGCATCGAGGTAGGGCTCTACTCACTCTTCCAGAAAAGGAATATCCTTCAGAAGGTTTGGGGTCAATGGAAAAAGGAAATCTTTCTCATCGCGCTCTTGCAAAATACATCCTATCTTTTAATTCTGGTGGCCATGCAGATGAGCAAGGTGAGCTATGTGGTTGCCTTTCGCCAGGTCAGCGCTCTTTTCGGTGCAGGGCTGGGAATCCTCTTCCTCAAAGAGACCCAATGGAAGACTCGTATCACAGGGGCCCTGATTCTCACATTAGGTTTGGTTCTGATCGGATTGGCAAAATGAGTTTGTTATCTTAAAATGGTAGGTTAAAATTTGGAAAGTTAGATGAACTACTAAAAAAGGTGGAGAAGTTTGAACCCTATTGAAAAGAGCAGCAGAGTCCGATCCCTCTTCTCCTTCTGCGCCTTCCATTTTCTTGATGATGGCTTTTCAGACTCCATTTATCTCCTCCTCCCTTTTATCGCCGCTGAGTTAAAACTCTCCTTCAGCCAGGTGGGATTGCTCAAAGGGATCTTCTCCGGTTCTACAGGCCTTTTTCAATTTCCCCTGAGCCTCCTCGGAGAAAAGATTGGAGGGTTGATCGTCATTGCCCTTGGAACTTTTGGTCTCGCAGGTGGATTCTTAATCCTGAGCAGAGTCCATACCTTCCCGGCCATTCTTTCCTCCCTTATTTTTGCAAAGGCATCTGGAGCAGGCCAGCATGGATTGAGCTCCTCTATCCTCTCCAGGGTCTTCGAAGTTTCGGGTCGTCGTGCAGCCATGGGGACATACAATTTTTCAGGAGACCTGGGAAAGGTGTGCATTCCTTTCTTGCTGGCTGTGATGATCAATCTATGGGGTTGGAGGCAGGCCATCTTCGCCCTCTCCATAGGTGGAGTGGCCGTGGGCGCTATCCTTTACGCTCTGGTATCAAAACAGAAGGAGTATCCCCCTCCGCTTCAGTCTATTCATCAGTCTATTAAAATGATCAGCCCGGAAGAAAGAGGCTGGGGAATAAAGGACCGGAAAAACTTCTCAGCCCTTCTGACCATAGGGATCATCGATATTTCAGCCCGGGCCGCTCTGCTGACTTTCCTCCCCTTTCTCCTTTTACAGAAAGGGATCCCCGTGACTCAGGTCGGCTTTGCCCTTACGCTTCTCTTTGTGGGTGGTGCAATAGGGAAATTTACCTGTGGGATTCTTGCGGAATGGTTTGGAATCATTCCCATGGTGGTGGGCACAGAGGTTTTAACAATTGTTGGAATCCTCTCCCTGACCTGGTTGCCTTCCTCATGGATCTGGATCGTCCTGCCCTTTGTGGGGATCGTTTTGAATGGGACTTCTTCCGTCCTTTATGCCACCGTGGCAGAGATGATCTCTCCTGCCTCTCGCTCTCGTGGATACGGACTCTACTATGCCATCACTTTAGGCTCCGGAGCCCTATCGCCCCTGATCTATGGTCTGCTCACCGATTCGATGGGACTCCCCTTTACCCTTATGATGACGGCCCTGATGGTCTCCTTCACCATTCCCCTGAGCCGGTATCTCTCCCAGAAGTTTTAAGAGAGGAGATGGACCTTCTCGTGAATGAGGATCCGGCGCTTCTCAAGTTCCTTGAAGATTTCAGACGGATCAAAGGCCATTTCTGGGATCACCACGCCCTTCACCCTCACCCTTCCAGAAGCGATCATCTGCGCCCCAATGGCCATGGGAATACCTACACATCTCGTATAAGCCCTGAGTTTTTCCCAACCCTTAACCGATCCGTCCGATCGGGGATGGGTGTGGGTGAGGAGGTGCTGGACTTTTTTCCTATTCCTCATGCCGATCACTTCCACGTGGAGTGCATATCCGTAAAGTTCAGTGGCCTGCCCTTCGGGTGCCTGCATTAGGTAACTTCCGATCGCATCCATAATGCCCACCTCGGCATTTCCAACCTTAACCCTATCGTTTCGCATGAAACCCCAATCATAGAGGGCTTTGATGAGTTGCATATTCTTCGGAGGCCAAGTGCCCCGGACTTCAATCAATCGAACCCCTTTACCGGCGAGATACTGGGCAACGGTTTTGGTCTCTGCATGGGGAATAATATATTGGGGGTGGGTCCCATAGGGCTCGGGGAGTTCAATCTCTCTGGGTCTGGTAAAGGGCGGGACCTGGATAAACTTTCCCTCTTCATAGACCACACGGCCTGGGAGATCAGGATCGTATTCGTAAGTGGTGGTCTCTGTGATGGCCGCTGAAAAGGCAATAGGCCGAAAAGCGCCATGGCTGACACGGACGATCTCAACTGTTTCCATCTGGTCGGCTGCATATTTGACCATCATGTCAGTGGTGCCAGGGGTCATACCAAACCCGGGAACGTGGGTCTTTCCATGCTCC
>DYHU01000171.1:0-1141 GCA_020724025.1 Syntrophorhabdus sp.
GCGCATGGTAGTCTACTGTAGCAAATGGGATTATAACAGCATTCTCTCCTGCAATAGGGGTGATAAAGGAATTCTGGTTTTTAGAGTCCTTTTTCAGGAAGTGGAATTTATAGATATACAGTAGATCAGCACAGGCATTACAGAGGGCATATCCTTTCCATGCTTGAGCGGTATCAATATTGGGGAATGCTCCTGCTCTATCAACATTGCTTATATTAATGCCTGCTCCCTTCAGAGCGTTCGGGAAAACAGTAACACCTGATGCACCACATAGTGGACAGGTTTGATTATCTACAGCAGGTGTATTGCCGGTAACATATCTTGTTCCGGCAAGCTTTTCAGTCATCAGGTAGGTGAGATATTCTGGTCGTTGACCAGGAAGTTTCTCATCATTATCCTTAACCGCAAGAAATACTGTTTGCTTTTCTTCTCCAATCTTATCAACTGCAGATATGAGAAGATTTTCATAACCCGCTTTTCCCCATTCAATAACAGAGTTATCTGGAAGTTTAAGTTGTTTCCGGTTCAGCAATTCTACAATTTCATTAAAATAAGGTGACCACGGTTTGTTATCACCAGCAATTTCCTCAAATGATTCCATAGTTGTTTTAAGGATTTTAGCGGAAGGTCCTGGACCTCCTGCCTTACTATAGCTGCGTTTTATTACTGGCCCAATCTGTGCCCCTTGAGAACCAGATGGCCTCATAAACGGTAGCCACCTTGCCTTTTCTTCAGTCATATCCTCAGGAGACAGCCTGACAGTGTCTTGGTCTATATCCTTCTCAAGAATATAGATTTTTTCAACATTTTCTCCACTCTCAACCAAAAACGGAAACAGCCGTTCAGGATAAGTGTTACGTAACTTGTGATACCATTCTTCCAGATTTTGAGGCGGATTGTCTTTGTCTCCCAGTTTGCCAAAAAGATAATCCAGTGCCAATGTTCGCATTGCGTTAATCATCGCATACCACTCCTTTTTAAAAATTAGACAGCTTTAAATCTTTTTCTGCCATTTTCCCATTTATCTTATTGCAGAAAGCATAACTTACTTCTCATATGCCCATGAAATTCTGGTTTATTTTATACAAATTTCCAAAAGACCACGGATGGCGCGGCCCTCTCTAAGTTCCAAGGGCTTCTC
>DYHU01000171.1:1241-8051 GCA_020724025.1 Syntrophorhabdus sp.
GTCTTTTCGAGGTTCATAAATTAGGGTTGGTGAATAGTGATGGTGGCTGGTAAAACCCTTAGCTATTTTTCAGTAATCTCCTTCAAAATATCCTTTCTCCAAATGCTAAAGAATTCCTTAAGTTCCTTCATCGCACATGGACGTGTGAGGAGGTATAGATCCGGCGAGTCATCTGAGAAGTCGTTTATCCTTCCCATGGCAACTCCAAGCCAATAGAGGTCAAAGCCAGGGTCTTTTTGACCAGACTTTTCAATCAGTTCATTTTTTGAATAATGTTCTTTAATAAGGAAGTAAATATCGAGGAAATCTCTTAATTCTGCCCTGCCAAAGAGGGCGAGGAGTTTATTGGTAGCGATATCGATCAGGCTATCTATCTTGACCCCCGGGATGTCCGCAAACTCAGAGGGTTGCTCAAACCTAAAAGGAGAGTCTAAGGCAAAATGGACTACCGTTGAGTCATTCTTCGTGCTGATGGAAAGCTCGACAAATGAATGGAATCCTCTTAATCTTTCGACCTCAACGCCTTCTTTTTTTAAAGATCCCTCCAGCCTCAGACTGATGGGTAATATGAGTTCCTCAACATCTGTGAAGAAGTCAAGATCGTTGCTTTTTCTATGCTTGAGATAAAATGCAGAAAGGGCGGTTCCGCCGGTAAGGTAGAAAGCCTCCTTATCGGGGAGTTCACTAAACCATAGGATTATCCTTCTCTGTAGGTTTGTTAATATCTCCAAGCCATTCCTCCCAAAACTTCCTTACCTCTTTAGGAAAGAACTTCTTAACTCGACTGTAAGATTTGATAAAATCTGAAGGCGGGATAGTTTTAAAAAGCTTTTTAATATCCGATAGTTTTCCTCTTGAAAGCGTCTGCTGGATATACATATCCAAATGGGTCTTATTAGAAAAATCAAGCTCAGTACCCTCTTTCAAAAACCAGAACAATCTTTTATTAATAACGGTCTTCATTTGTAAATGAAAGTCAATTTCTCAGGCTTTGTGGCCAAATTAAAACAGAATATAGCAAAAGTTATCAAAGAAATCAAACATAAATTAATTTTCAAAAGTGAGAGGGAAAGGCAAATTACTTCTCAAATTCCAGATTCATAGACCTCCAAAATTTCCCTTGCACATTTTACTACAAGTCGCGCCTCTTCGTCTGTGAGAAATTCCAATCCATACTCTGACTTTATATACAGATGAAACAATTTTTTAAATGCCTCAGCCATTTCTTTTCCAAAGTATTTTTCAGTTAAAGGTAGAAGAATTATCATCTTGCTTGAATACCCTACTCCCTTCATAGCGAGGGCAGCCTGAATCGCATGTTTCGATGCTACAAAACAGAGGTCTGCAACACCTGAAGCCAAATCTTTTTCTAAAAGTTCCTCGGCAATCCTTACTTTCTGTGATTCAAATTCAAAAGACCTTTTGAAAAACTCTGAATATTTAATTTTTGGAGACTCTGGATTTATGGATAGATCTAAATCTCCATAAATCACCTTTCCTTCCCTTTTTACTGCTGTAAAAAGAGGTAGTCTCTCCTTCCTAAAATCCTCAAGGTTTGTAGGGACGATAGTGATATTTCTTTCTCCATCGATATGACTCTCGATTTCATGGATAACCTTCCCTGTTTCTTTGTTCATTGCTTCGAAAACTACGAGTAAATCTATATCGGAGTCCTCCCTGGCCAACCCTTTTGCCCATGAACCATAGAGGATAAGACATCTAATATTCTCTCGGAATCTCTCGGTCAGATTCTTTTTTATATCTTCGAGCACATCTTTTATAGCTTCCAATCTTGTTCACCCCCACCCTCCCATTCAAGGAGGAGGACATACTACTTAATTCCCCGTCTGAAGGGGAAGGAATATCGCAGGCTAAAGCCTGCGGCTACCCATTTCTTCTAACAGGCTAATCGCTTTACGCAAAGCGCACTGGTTGGGGCTACTGAGACGACCAGAGCTTATAAATCTGATTTAAAATCTCTTTTTTCTTTTTCAGCATCTCCTGTTTCGATCTGCATCGCACGTGTCCCGCCGCTGCCCCCGAATGGCCATCGCCGATATTGAGGGTCCGCATGATCTCGCCAATATTCTTCCTGCTATTCTGACGATTTCCGTGAATGGAGAGGGACATGGAAAAACCGAGGTGATTGCTTTTCACCCCCTGCTCCGTCAGGTTATAGACTTCCAGCACTCCTAACGCCTCAGGATGGATCAAAAGGGCCAGGTTTTTGATGAGAAGAGGCCTCCGCTGATAAGAAGTCAGATCGATGACAACCACCTCTCGCTTTTCATCCTGCTCAATGAAATAGGAGGAATCCCGGATGATCTTAATCATTCGCCCTTCTTCCTCTTGGTACTGCTTCAGCCTTCTCTGAACAAAATCGAGTTCAGAGACTTTTCCAATCGGATGGTCACGGAGCTCCCGGACCAGGTTTCTCATATGGGAGGCCTGATCCTCCGGAGAGGAAAAGGTCACCTTCAGGGTCAGGTCAATGATCTTCCCCGGGGTCTCCCTCCGCCAATCCCCTATGGAGGAATAAGTGAAACCATCGATGATATCGGCTTCATCCACCGCTTGCACAAAGTATGACGGGAGCTCTATCCTCTCAGAGAAATATTCAAAAACGACCCGGCTGCAACTCAGTTTCAGATCGAACCGCCCGGGGATTGATCCGGGATCGATCTTCCGGTATTCCAGTTCCTGAAGGTTTCCCTCATGGTGATCAAACCAGAGCCCGCACTGGAGGGGATAAGGCAGGTCGCAGACTACGTCTTTTTCGGTAATCGTGATCTTGGACCGCAGGATCGTCAGGGGCCCTGCAAAAAGAACCTTTCCCACACCCAATACCCGTGCGCAGAGGGCCGCGCTCAGGATCCCGTCGAAATCGTTGTGGGTGACGATCTTTTCAAAACTGGCCGGAGAATCCGGAGAGGATGACCGCTCCATAATAAAACTATAACACTTTAGCCTTTTGAAACGGAGTTGGCCACTGGCCAGGAATGCTTCCAAAACCTTAGAATGCGGTCTTTATAGGTAATACCATTGATGCCAAGGAAATTCTTGAAAGGCTGAATTACCTATGGATCGCCCGAATTATTTGATTAAAGGTATCCGCTCTAAGGCTTCTACAGTTCCGCTCTTGGCGGAAACCAGTGTCCTCTATCACCATCGTTTCAAAAAACTAAAATAATACTAGAAACTTAACAGAGATGAAGGGGTGGGTCAATGGCTTCGGGTATTGACAAAAAGGGGTCCATCTCTTAAAATGAAATTGAAATTCAATTTCAAAAAGGAGGAGCCATGGAGTCAGGCCGGTTTAAGACCCTCATCTCCGAAGAGGGGCTCAAGTCCACCCGTCAGCGGGCGGAGATCCTCGATATCTTCCTCAACTCCACCGGCCATAAAAACCTCGCTCAGATCTATGCCCAGGTGGTCAAGATGAACCCGAAGATCGGCTATACAACGGTCTACCGGACCCTCAAGCTTCTCACCCGCCTGGGTCTCGCCGCCCAGCGAAAGTTTGCCGACGGAGAGACCCGATACGAACCCACTCCCGAGGGCGCCCACCATGACCATCTGATCTGCCTGGGCTGTGGGAAGATTGTCGAATTTGAAGACGAGGTCCTCGAATCCCTTCAACATCGGATCGCAAGACGCCATGGCTTCAGAATTTTTCATCACCGAATGGAACTATACGGCTACTGCGGCCCGTGCGCTCATAAAAAAAGCCCTGCCAGGAGAAAGGGATGACGGAGTCCTGTAAAAAAGAGAGCAGACCGAAAGACTCATCCGGAGAGAGGATCATCCTCATCGGCAATCCCAATGTGGGAAAATCGGTCATCTTCAACTATCTCACGGGCAAATATGCCACCGTCTCCAATTACCCCGGGACGACGGTCGAAGTCGCCACCGGCATGACGGCCGTCCACGGGAAAAAAATTCAGGTGGTCGATACCCCGGGCATCAACTCCCTCATCCCCATGTCAGAGGACGAGAAGGTAACCCGTGACATCCTCCTCAAAGAACCTTTTACCCATCTGGTTCAGGTCATCGATACAAAGAATCTCCGGCGGGGCCTCCTCATCTCCCTTCAACTTCTCGAGATGGAACTTCCCTTTCTCCCCGTCCTCAATATGTGGGATGAAGCAAAAAGCAGGGGGATTGAAATCAACCTTCAGAATTTAACAAAGCATCTCGGAATGGTTGCCCTCAGAGCAGTGGCCACAAGGCGAAAAGGACTGGAGAAAATTTATGAAAATCTAAGGAGCCAGCCCCCTGCGTCGATCTCGATCAACTACCCGGAAACCATTGAGGCCGGGATCTCCAGGATCGCCTCCCTCCTTCCCGGATTCCCCCTTTCAGGGCGATCCCTCGCTTTGATGCTCCTCTCGGGAGATCAAAGCCTGGCCGAATGGCTCCACCAAAACCTTCCGGAAGAGATGATCTCCAGAATCGAAGCCGTCTGCCGGGAGATTCAGGCCCATTTCGCCGAACCGGTCGGTTATCTGATCAATCAGGCCCGCCTCCGAAAGGTGGATGAAATCCTTTCTCAGGTGATGAAATCTGCCGGGGAACTTCCGATGACTTTTTCCGCCTCCCTCGGAAACTTGATGATCCACCCTGTCTGGGGAATTCCGATCCTTCTATTCATCCTTTTTCTCACCTATCAGTTTGTCGGGGTCTTCGGCGCCCAGGTCAGTGTCGATTTCCTGGAAGAAACCCTCTTCGGAGAATGGCTTCTTCCTCCCCTGACGAAATGGATCGGAAGACTCATCCCCATCCCCTTCTTCCAGGAACTCCTCATCGGTCCTTATGGAATCTTCACCATGGCCCTCACCTACGCGATCGCCATCGTCCTTCCCATTGTGGGCTGTTTCTTTCTCATCTTCGGATTGATGGAGGATTCGGGATACCTGCCAAGGCTGGCCGTAATGACCAATCAGATCTTTAAAAAGATGGGGCTCAACGGCAAGGCCGTGCTGCCCATGGTCCTGGGACTCGGGTGCGACACCATGGCCACGATGACCACGCGGATCCTGGATACGGAGAAAGACAGAACCATTGTCACCCTATTGCTGGCCCTCGGGGTTCCCTGCTCAGCCCAGCTTGGCGTTATCCTCGGAATGTTTTCAGGCCTTCCGATTTATTATCTCCTCATCTGGATCTTTCTCATAGCGGCCATCATTGTCACGGTCGGATATCTGGCTGCCAGGCTTCTTCCCGGCGAAGGCT
The DNA here is from genome assembly GCA_020724025.1 of Syntrophorhabdus sp. The sequence goes on from DYHU01000171.1 coordinate 6,474, forward strand.
CCGATTTCATCCTGGAGATTCCGCCCCTGCGGGTTCCCCAGTTCTCCAATATTGCAGTAAAAACACTCGCCCGGATCGAATGGTACCTCAAAGAGGCGGTCCCCCTCTTCATCCTCGGAACCCTCTTCCTCTTCGCCCTTCATCAGACCAAGGCTCTGGCGCTCCTCGAACAGGCCTCATCCCCTCTGATTGTCCATCTCCTTGGACTTCCCGTAAAAGCGACCGAGGCCTTCATCGTCGGGTTCCTCCGGAGAGACTATGGCGCCGCTGGCCTCTTCATTCTCGCCAGAGAAGGGATCCTCAGCCCCCATCAGATCCTGGTCAGCCTGGTGACCATCACACTCTTCATCCCGTGCATTGCCCAGCTCTTCATGATGATCAAAGAGAGGGGATGGAAAAAGACCTTCTACATATCGGCGGTCATCTTTCCCATTGCCTTCGGTGTGGGAGGGATGCTAAATTTCTTATTGAGATTCCTGGGGCTCTGAAATGAAAAAAACCTCTTTAAATCGATGTCCCCTTTGTGGAAAAGAGTTCTCCGATCCCGAGATGAAATGCGCGGGGTGTCTCATCTCGAAGGACTGCGGGCTCCTCTGCTGTCCCCACTGCGGATACTCCTATAAGGAGCGCTCTGCCACGGTCGATTTTTTCAAATCTTTATGGAGGAAGGTGAAACGATGAATCGCAATTCGGATTGGCCCGGAGGACCCCATCGAATGAGATGGGGGGATAGAAGAGATATCGAGGAGGAACGGATCGATGAGATTCTCGAACTCATCTGGACGTTGAGGGAGAGAGGGATCTCCGATCTGGATCAGCTTCTTGAGGAGGGGAAGGATTTAGAGGCAAAATCCATCCTCCGCCTGATGATCAGGGATGACCTCTTTGAGGTGGAAGGCAATCGGGTGATCCTCAAAGAACGCGGGGAGGAGAAGGCCAGGGAGATCATCCGCCGCCACCGCCTGACCGAAAGACTCCTCTCAGAGATCTTTGAGATGTCTGAAGAGGAGGTGGAGAAAGAAGCCTGCAAACTGGAGCATATCCTGAGCCCCGGGGTGACGAATAGTGTCTGCACCTTTCTCGGGCATCCGCCCACCTGCATCCATGGAAAGCCGATTCCAAGGGGAGAGTGTTGCGCCAAATTCAAAAAGGAGATGAAACCCCTTGTCATTCCCCTTGAGGAGCTGGGGCTGGGCGAGGAGGGCCGGATTGTCTTCATCGCTCCCCGATCACATCAGCGGCTTGACCGGCTGAGCACCCTGGGGATCGTCCCTGGGAGCATTCTCCGGATGCATCAGAAGAATCCCTCCTATGTGCTTCAGATCGGAGAAACGACACTCGCTCTGGATGGGGAGGTAGTAAGGGATATCTACGTGAAGAGAGTTTAGGGCAAGGCTTCAATTTTCAATGATCAATTCTCAATTGTCAATATTCAATATTCAATTTTCAATTTTCAATAGTCATTGATGATGAACTTGTAAAAAGTTGTCATTCCCGTGAAAACGGGAATCCAGACGCCGTCCCTGCGAAAGCAGGGAACTATAAACATCTGGGTTCCTGTTTTCACAGGAAACCCTG
>DYHU01000664.1 GCA_020724025.1 Syntrophorhabdus sp.
AATGTCCCGCCTATCGGGTGTAATTAAATTTTTATCAGGAATTTTGTGACCCCCTTTAACTGAGGGGTTACGAATAATCCGTTTTTTATTGACAGCGCCCTTGAGAATTATTAGATATATATCAGGAACGGATGAAGGGAGGGGGTTTTGATGGAGAAATTTCAAAGGATTCTGGTTCCTCTGGATGGATCGGATTGTGCGGAGAATGTTCTTCCCAAGGTTGAGAAACTGGCCACTGATTTAAATGCAAGTATCGCCCTTTTACGGGTTGCCCTTACCCATACCTTTCCGGGTGTGGATCCAACCGAGGCTGAACTGAAGGTAGTCCGGGAAGCGGAGGAATACCTCAGAAAGGTGGAGGATAGGCTTAAGGCCAAGGGATTTAAGGTGGATAGCCATGTTCGGTATGGAAATGATGCAGGGGAGATCCTCGAACATGCTAACCAGAAGGATATTGATATGATCGCCATGACCACGCATGGTCGAAGCGGCGTGAAACGTTTTCTTCTCGGGAGCGTGGCGGAGAAGGTGCTTCGCTATTCACCCAAACCGATCTTTCTTGTCAGGTGCACCTAAGGAAAGGTTCGAGGCACAAGGTTCAAGGCTTGAGGGGGAAAGGAAAGAAAAAATGAAGAAATCTCTGGTAGTGATCTTTTTTATTCTGTTTCTTGTTATTTCCCTTGGGATAGGTCAGGAGGCCGCAAAGACAGGATTTAAGATTTCCAGTCCTGCCTTTGAAAATAATGGACAGATTCCCCCTAAATATGCCTGCGATGGGGTGAATATCAATCCCCCTCTTAAGATTGAAAATATTCCCAAAGAAGCAAAATCTCTGGCGTTGGTCTTCGATGATACGGATGCCCCCCGAGGTTCCTATGTCCACTGGATTTTATGGAATATCGATCCCGGCGTGAAGGAGATAAAAGAGAATTCGGTTCCGGAGGGCGCGATTCAGGGAATGAACGATTTTAAAAAACAGAATTATGGAGGGCCCTGCCCGCCCACGCGAGCTCATCGGTATGTTTTTAAGATCTATGCCCTTGATATTCGCCTCAATCTGGATCCCAGTTCAACCAAAGCCGATCTGGAAAAGGCGATGGAAGGGCATGTGATTGCCCGGACTCAACTGACCGGGAAGTATAAAAAGATTAAGACTTCCACAAAATAGTTT
>DYHU01000665.1 GCA_020724025.1 Syntrophorhabdus sp.
GTAGCGTCGGCATTTATTGCCGACGATAAGGATAATTCGCCCTCAATAAATGAGGCCGCTACACTGCTTTGGTTAAAATAGAAAGTTAGGGTAAGGAGACTTCATGCCATCCCTGCTCATCGACGGTAAAGAGATCACCGCAGACCCCGGAGAGAAGATCCTCTGGGCCGCTCTCCGTTCGGGGATCTACATCCCCAATCTCTGTGCCACCGAGGGCGCTGAACTTCCCTTCGGAGGATGCCGTTTATGCCTTGTGGAGGTAGAAGTCGCAGGTCGCAGGGAGATGGTCACCGCCTGCTCGGAACCGGTCCGTGAGCAGATGAAAGTGTACATCCATACGGAAAAGATAGCGAGGATGAGACGGACGGCCTTTGAGCTGATCATGAGCGACCATCATATCGATTGTAAGCAGTGCGCAAAGAGGAAGGACTGCCAGTTGATCAAGCTTGCGTCATCCCTTAAAATGACCCTCCAGCCCAAAAAACTGAGGAGTCTTGTCCGCGATCTCCCCATCGATGATTCTCATCCTCTCTTCACCTTCGATCCGAGAAAGTGTGTGAAATGCGGAAAATGTGTCTTCGTGTGCCAGGGCCTCGGGAAATCCTTTCTCGATTTTGCCTATAGAGGGTTTGAGATGGTCGTGACGACCTTTGATCACCTCCCCCTCTCTTCATTGGGATGTGAATCCTGTCTGGAGTGTGTGAAGGTCTGCCCCACGGGCGCTCTCTTCCTCAAAGAGACGGGAGGCATAGCAGATGGATAAAGAGTTTTTAACCCTGAAGGAGATCGAAGGGGTGGTGGTCCATGACCTCTATCTGAAAAAAGAGGTGGCCAGGAGAGCTGAAGCCTTCGAATATCTCGATGATGTTCGGGGAATGGCTGAATATATTGGCGGCGAATCGATCGTTCCCCCTCCCATCCGGTGTGACTGGATGGTGAAGAAGGTATTTTTCCCTGAGGTGGAGTCTTATTTTCTCTACAACCATAAAGATGAAGAATTCCCTCCCTCCATGCAGATCCTCTTCTCAGGAGAGAAGGTGAGGGAGTTAAAGGGGGATGATCTGGCCGTCCTGGTCATCGCCACGATCAATCACATGATTCATTATATCCGGCTCTCGAACCCTGACAAACCACTGCCGGAGATATGTTATGTTGTTTAATGATGGTCTCG
>DYHU01000666.1 GCA_020724025.1 Syntrophorhabdus sp.
CCGAATAAATTTCGGGATCGGGACTACAGCGGCGGGTCCGTCCCCGACTTTCTCCGTCTAAACGGAAATCACGGGGTTCCCTCACCTGGATATCACTGTTTCAATTGTTTCCCATTTAACAGATCATCGAAGTAATTGTCAAGGTTTTTCTCGTGTGAAAGAATCACATCCAAAGAAATCTGGTAATTTCTTCCAGGGTGGGGATTCCTTTTCTTCCGCCAAGGTCACGGCATTTTAGGGCGGCGACGGCATTTGCGAACCTCACGATTTCAATTACTTCCCAGTTCTGGAGGAGGCCGTAAATGAATCCCGCATGAAAGACATCTCCTGCCCCTGTAGTATCAACTGCCTTAACTTTAACTCCTTCGATATGGAGGATCTCTCCATCGACCAGAGCCATCACTCCTTCGTGTCCCAGAGTGGCGCAGAGAAATCCAGAGGTCTGCTTCTGAAGTTCGATCAGAGCTTTTTCCCGATCTGAAATTCCGGTCATGAGAGTAGGAAATCGTGAGGAGGTAATGACAAAATCGATCTCCCTGACCAATTCCGAAGTGAGGGATTCGACCTTATCCATATCAATGACCGTAGGGATCCCTTCTTCCTTTGCCCATCGGGCGCACTGGATGGCAGCTTGAATATCGTGCCCATCCAGATGGAGGAATTTTCCAGAACAGATATCTTCTCTCCGGAGCTCCCCTTCACGATACATCAATTGTTGATCGCGGTCCCAGAGGATCGTTCGTTCTCCGGAGATAGCATCCACAATGATCATGGCGAATTGATTTGTGGCATTCGGTTCAATGATCACGGAGGAGACATCCACCCCTTCCTGCCGAATTGAATCAAGAGAGAAAGAACCGAGGTCATCTTCTCCGACTTTTCCGATATATTTCGTTCTGACTCCCCATCGGCTCAGAGCGACCATGGCGGTTGCCACCTGGCCTCCTCCCTGTTTGGAGAACCGGAGGAGCTGCTTCTTTGAGTTGATGGTGGGGAATTCGGGAACGACACCGATAAAATCGACGGAGTTGAGTCCCATTCCCACCACCTCAAAGGGTTTATTCTCCGGAAAGGGAAGGTTGAATTGCATGGTTTTCTTTTACAAAGTTTTCAACCATTTTTCAAGGTCTTCTAACTATTTTTGTTGACTAATATCTTACAGTTTACTATA
>DYHU01000172.1:0-1589 GCA_020724025.1 Syntrophorhabdus sp.
AGGGCGTGGGGAAGGGCAGGGAGGATCACACCCAGATTCTCTCTTACGCTTTTTGGGCTTCCGGGAAGATTGACAATCAGGCTCGAGCCCCGAATCCCACAGATGGCCCTTGAGATCATGGCATGGGGTGTCTTTTTCAGGCTTTCAGCTCTCATGGCTTCAGAAAATCCAGGCACTTCCTTCTCAATCACCTTCAGTGTTGCATCGGGTGTTACATCACGGGGGCTCAGACCTGTTCCTCCTGTGGTGAGGATGAGGTCTGCCTTGAGTTGATCGGCGCTCTTCTTTAAGGCTTCTACGATCTTTTCTTTCTCATCCGGAATGATTTCATAATGGATGACCTCGGCGGGTAGATCCTTCACCATCTCCTGGATGGTTGGACCGCTCGAATCCTCCCGCTCACCTTTTGAACCCCGATCGCTAATGGTTAGAATGGCCACTTTGAACATTTTATCCTCATATTGCCCCCTCACCCCACCCTCTCCCCAGTGGGGAGAGGGAAAGGGAGAGGGGGTTTTGGTCATTGAGAGGTTGGATATTATTTGGTGATCGGTGCTTGTTTATTGGTTATTGAACATTGATCATTGACCATTGATCATTGGTCAATAATTATTTTATCTCCTACTTTCACTTCTCCTTCATTCACCACTTCAGCAAAGATTCCTTCTTTGGGCATGACGCAATCCCCGGCCTGGTAATAGATGGCGCACCGTTCGTGACATTCCTTTCCAATCTGTGTAACACGCAGGAGCACAGAATCCCCGATATGGATTTCTGTTCCGATGGGAAGATGGACAAGATCTACACCTTCCGTGGTGATGTTTTCCGCAAAATCACCAAAGCTTACATTCAATCCTTTTGTCCTCATTTTTTCAATCGATTCATTGGCCAAAAGGCTGACCTGCCTGTGCCAGGGGCCGCCGTGAGCATCGCCTTTTAAACCAAAATCCTTTAACAGGGGGCAGGACTGGACATTTGTTTTTTTCGTGCCTTTATCTTCGCTGATGTTAACGGCAAGAACTTTTCCTCTTTGAACCTTTTTCATTTTTTTCTCCGAACTCATGTAGGGAACGGTTTCAAACCGTTCCCTACCGAACTCTGTAGGGGCAATTCATGAATTGCCCCTACCCCGAACTCCGAACTGAAAAGGTTCCACTCCTTCCACCTGTTTTTTTAAGCAGATGGATGTCCGAAATCACCATCCCCCGATCGATGGCCTTACACATATCATAAATCGTGAGACCTGCCGCAGCCACAGCCAATAAACCCTCCATCTCCACTCCGGTCCGGGCCTTGATCCTGACCTTTGCCTCGATATCGATCCGGCTCTCCTTTTCAACAGGATAGAAGTTGATCTCCACATGGGAGAGATTGAGGGGATGGCACATAGGGATGATTTCAGAGGTCTTCTTTGCGGCCATAATCCCTGCCACCTTCGCCACAGAGAGGACATCTCCCTTGGCAATCTTGCCTGACATGATCTTTTTAAAGGTTGCCTGCTTCATAAAGATAGATCCCCGGACGATAGCCTCCCTCAAAGTCTCTGTCTTTCCACTGACATCGACCATCTTCGCCCGGCCCTTTTTATC
>DYHU01000172.1:1689-6148 GCA_020724025.1 Syntrophorhabdus sp.
TCTTATCCTCCTATCGCCGACATGTTCCTCTGGCATTTTTTAAACTGGTGCGTGTTGATGTTATGCCTCTCAGGCTTCTTTTTTAAAGCCACAAGAAGTTGTCTTTTTAAATCTTCGTCGCTCCCGCCATTCCTGAGAAATTCCTTTATATCAACCTCCTCGTCCGAAAAGAGGCAGGTCCTGATCTTCCCGTCAGGGGTGAGTCGCAGTCGATTGCAATCGCCGCAGAAGTGGTCGCTCACCGGTCCGATCAATCCGATCTCTCCGATCGCCCCTTCAAAGCGGAATCTGCGGGCCGGCCCATCCCATCGTTCAGAAGGAATAGACATGAGGTTGCCTATCTTTTCCAGCCTGCTTTTGATCTGGGGGATCGTCAGGATATCTCCCTCAACCCATTCCTCCCCATTTCCGGAAGGCATATATTCAATGTATCGAACCGTGAGCGGGAGACGGAGGGTAAGTTGAGCAAAGGACTCGATCTCATCATCATTAAGGCCTCGGATGGCTACCATGTTAATCTTTATCGGGGTAAGATTGACCTCTATGGCTTCACGAATCCCTTCCCAGACCTGTTCATAACCATTTCTCCGGGTGATCCGGAAGAACTTCTCCTTTATAAGAGTATCGAGGCTGATGTTGATCCTCTTTAACCCCGCCCGTTTCAGATCCCCGGCAAAATCTTTGAGGAGCAATCCATTGGTCGTCAGGCTTAAATCCTTGATCTCGTTAATCTCAGAAAGCCGGGAGACAAAATCGACGATCCCTTTTCTCACGAGAGGTTCCCCGCCGGTCAACCTGACTTTAGAGATTCCCTCCAAAGCGAAGACGCGGACGATCCTCAATATCTCCTCATAGGTGAGCACTTCTTCATGTGGGATGAGGGGGAGTCCCTGCTCCGGCATACAATAACGACAGCGGAGATTACACCGGTCTGTCACCGATATCCGGAGGTAGTTGATTTTTCGTCTGTAAGGATCGAATAACATTTCAGTTCGGAGTTCGGAGTTGGGAGTTCGGAGAATTTTATTTTTTACTAATGACTCCGAACTCATTACTCCGAACTTGTTAATTCCTCTCCTGTCATCGACACATCATAGCCACCCATCCGGAGGACTTCCGCTTTAAACTCTTTTGAGCGAATGGTGGTGATCAGTCCCTGAATCTTTTCATCCTCGAAGTGGAGGGACGGGATGACGAGATCGTAGCGCTCCTTTGCAACTGGAATGAAGTCGAGATCCATCGCCCTGGCTGCCGAAAGAATTCCCAATCCGGCATCCACCATTCCGCTTGCGACCATGGAGGCAACAGCCATGTGCGTAAACTCCTCCTTCTCGTAACCTTTAATCTGACCCGGATCGATGGAGAGGTTTCTGAGTTCATGGTCAAGGAGGATTCTTGTCCCGGAACCCTTTTGACGGTTGATAAATATGATATCCTTCCGGAGAAGATCAACTAAACCCTTGAGTCCTTTCGGATTTTCACGCTGGACGATCAAGCCTTGCTCCCGATGGACAAGATTGATGACCTTGACTTTGATTCCCTTCAAGTAGTTTTTGATATAAGAGAAATTGTACTCGCCCGTATCCGGATCGATGAGGTGGAGGCCGGCGATGTGGCAGATTCCGCTCTTTAATGCGAGGATTCCTCCCAAACTGCCCACGGAATGGGATGAGAGAGAGATGGGGGGATAATATTTCCCCAGGAGATTGGCGAGGAGGTCGAGCGTAAGGTCATGGCTTCCAACCATCACCACTGTATTTAGAATTTCTTCCACGGGTTTAAGAAGTTCGACCTCTGTCTCTTCGTTTTCATCCAGGCCTTCAGACAGAGAAGGGATTCGAATGATTCCGTCGGCTTTGGTCAATGAAGTGATGATCCCGGAACCCCGGGGAAGGGGGGATGCGAAAAATTTATTTCCTACTCTTCCAACGTTCACCCTTAAAAATTCTTCCGTTCCCAATTTAGATGGAATTTTTCGGGTTGGGAGGACATGGATCTTATGCCTTTCCGGTCTGGTGAGATGGAGCACACGGTAAAGAAGAGGTCTCACCAGTTCTTCGTAAGCCATGATGGCCGAAACAGGATAGCCCGGGATTCCGATGATGGGCCGGTCTTTAAATCTCCCCAGAAGGGTCGGTTTTCCGGGCATCATGGAGATGCCATGAACATAGACCTCTCCGTCTTCTTCGATGATCGACCGGGTATAGTCTTCCGAACCCGCCGAGGAACCTGCAATGATCAGGATCAGGTCAGCCTCCTTATAACTTTCAAGAAGGGTTTCCCTGATTTTTGAAAAATCGTCTTTCACAATGGAGTGCCGGATCGGTTCTCCTCCGTCCTCAAGGATCAAACCACTTAAGACATAGGAATTCGATTCAATGATGCCCGATGAGGGTTCTAAAAGAGTGATATCAGCCGGTTCTATCAGTTCCGATCCGGTGGGAAAAATCAGGACTCTCGGTTTCTTCTTCACCCTGATCTCTCGATGACCGCTCGCCAATAAGGTTCCGATATCGTAGGGTGTCATTTTATGGTTTTCAGGGAAGACCATCTCCGTTGCAACGATGTCTTCACCGATGGACCTCACATGCTGCCAGGGATGGGCGGCTTCTCTGATTTCCACACTTTCGGGGTCAATCTGATGAACCTCTTCAATCATGATCACCGCATTCATTCCCGGAGGGATTGGATTGCCCGTGTTGACAAAGAAAACTTCTTTACCGGCGATGAGCGTTTTGGGGGAATCCTCGGTTGCCCCATAAGTTGATTCCGCTCTGACTGCGATTCCATCCATTGCCGCACAGTGGAAAGGGGGCGAAGATATCTTTGCAAAGAGAGGCTCGGCAGTCACCCTGCCCAATGCCTGTATCACAGGAACCGTCTCCGTTCCCAGTTGAATGAGGCTGGCCAGCCTGGAAGAGATGGTTTTTGCCTCCTCCAGTGTTTTTTTCTTTAAGTAGAAGGTACGCTTCATAAGAACTTCAATATCAAATGCCAAAGTTCAAACTTCAAAGGAAATCCAAAGCTCAAATGTAAAAATTTGAAGTTTGACATTTGACATTCCTTTGGCATTTGGATTTTGACATTTGAAATTAAATGAGGATGACTTCTGCCTCTTCTCCTTCTTCCAACCCTTCTTCATGGATTCCGATCTTGATCAATGCATCGGCATGGACCAGATGCGAGATGGCCCCGGATTTCCCGAAAACAGGGTGAGCCCAGAGAATCCCGTTCTTCTCTTCCAATTTTACCCTCACATAATCTTCTCTTCCTGCCACGGAAGGAATATTACGGCTGGCTCTGGCCTTCAATCTTATTACGGGTCCTATCTCATCGGATAAGCCGGACAGGATTTTCAGGATGGGCCTCCCGAAAAGATAGAAGATGACCATGGCAGAAACAGGATGACCTGGCAAACCGAGAAAAGGTTTTCCATCCATATCGGCAAGAAGGGTGGGTTTTCCAGGTCTGATGGAGAGGCCGTGGCCCAGGATCTCGGTTCCGGGAAAGGACTGGAGGACTTCTCCCACCAGATCCAGAGTTCCGACGGAACTCCCTCCTGTGATGACCACCATATCCGATTCCCTCAGCCCCAATTCAATCTTCTGTTTGAGCTCGTTAAGGCGGTCCTTTGCAATCCCTAAAAAGACTGGAATTCCTCCAGCTTCCTTCACCATGGAAGCAATGGTGTGGTGATTGATATCTCTTACTTCTCCGGATAAAGGTTCTTGTTCTATGGAGACAATCTCATCGCCGGAGGAGATGACTCCAACCTTCGGTCTGAGAAATACCCGGACATTGGTCCTCCCGATTCCAGCCAAAAGCCCTATCTCCTGCGAGCGAATGAGGCGACCTTTTCGAAGGACCCCCTCTCCTTTTTTGATATCCTCCCCTGCCTGGATTACATTCTCCAAGGGAGAGAGGGTTTTAAAGGCATGAATCGTGTGGGGATCCACCCATTCGGTATATTCGACCATCTCCACTGCGTCTGCGCCTTTCGGAACCATTCCTCCGGTGGCAATCTGGACCGCCTCGCCATCTTGGAGCGTGATCTCCGAAATTTTGCCCATCGGAATCTCCCCGATGATTTGAAAGATGGCAGGATTTTTTTCTGAGACTCCATAGGTATCTTTTGCTTTGAGAGCAAATCCGTCAACAGTGGAGCGGGGAAATTGAGGGAGGTTGGTTGGAGAGGTGACATCCTCCGCAAGAACTCTATGGAGAGATTCCTCAAGGGGAGCCTCTTCGGAGGAGAGGGGTTTGAAATGGTTCAGTTTCTGTAAAAGTTGAGCCGGGGTTTGAACCCTTAAAAAACCCTTCATTCATTTACTCCACAATTTCCCATAATGGTTTCGTTAAGCCGAATTTTGCTTGGGACGGAAAAACATAGCAATTTCCCTCCCCCTTGATGGGGGAGGGCATGGGTGGGGGTGAACAAGATGTATTTACCCCCCACCTT
>DYHU01000172.1:6248-8034 GCA_020724025.1 Syntrophorhabdus sp.
AATCCTCCCCCACAAGGGGGGAGGAGATAACTCTTTGGTATTTTTTATAAGCAAAATAAAAAGCCGATACCCGTGTTGGGGATATCGGCTTTTTAAGTCCAATAATCCATCTCCTTTCCAAACACGGGAGGTATGACCGTTTCCAGCCATGCCCTGACGGCCGTCTTCCCTATCCCGGAAAGGAGTTAGGAGGAGGGCTCGGAGATTCGATTTATTCTATTTCTAAAGGATTTGCTAAGAAAAGTCAAGAAAAGAAGAACAAGCGGTAAACAATAAATGACATGCGACGTGGGCGTGGTGCTTTTGAGTTATTGGACATGCATTTCACCGGTTTTTCTGAAATGATGTCCGTAGATGGCCAATGTGATGGCCAGCGGGAAGGCCCTGGGCCGGCGAGCAAGCGTCCATAAGAAGAGCTTCCAATATTGGATCCGTTCCTTACCCACAATACCTAATCGGAAGATAGAACGGGAAAGGGCCTGGATGTTGCCTGAGATATGGCGAAAGTTCCGTGGAGCCTTGATCTTCGGCGGTCTATATTCCCGTAAAAAGGTCTTGACCCGTTGATAATAAACCTCAGGAGAATAGATATGTTGCAGGACGTCCTTGTACCCTTTGCGGAGCGCATCAAGGCTCATCACAGGGATAATATTCGTGGTGCCGTCAACGTTATCCCCTGACATTCGCTCGAGCAAGCGGCCTGCCTCTTTAAGTCGCTCATAGAGCTTAGTGCCTGGAGGGGCTTGAAGCAAGCCGACCATTGCCGTCACAATGCCGGTTTTCTGTATGAAATCAATGAGCCGCCGGAAGGTGATAGGCGAATCATTGTCAAAACCGAGGATGAAGCCTCCCTGGACCTGCAATCCTGCCCGCTGGATACGCTTCACATCTTCGATGAGGTCACGGTTCATGTTCTGCTTCTTGCTGCATTCAGCCAGGCTATCTTCGTTCGGTGTCTCTATTCCGATAAAGACCGTATCAAAACCTGCTTTGACCATCATCCCTATCAGTTGTTCGTCGTCGGCCAGGTTAATGGACACCTCCGTGCCGAATGGAAACCCTTTCTTGCCTTTCCTCCACTCGATGAGCGCGGGTAAGAGATCGGTTTTGAGATGGCCCTTGTTTCCAATGAGGTTGTCATCGACGAAGAACACACCCGCACGCCACCCCAGATGGTAGAGGCTGTCCAGTTCTGCGATCATCTGCGGAGCAGTTTTCGTCCGCGGCCGGTGGCCAAACAGGGTGGTCACATTGCAAAACTCGCAATGATAAGGGCAACCGCGGGAGAATTGGATGCTCATCGAGGCGTAATCATCAAAATGAATTAAGTCCCACTGAGGGGGAGGAGTTTCTCGAATTTCGGCAAAATCAGGTGTCGTGTAGACCCGTTTGGCACAGCCTTGTTTTAAGTCTTCAAGAAAGGCAGGCAGGGTCAACTCCGCCTCATTGAGCACAAAATGGTCGACGGTTTCAAATTGTTCGTGCTCCGTTGTGAAGAGCGGTCCTCCTGCGATGACCTTGAGGCCTGCTTCTTTACATTGTGCAATCGTCTTAGAAGCTGAATCCCTTTGCACTGTCATTGCGCTGATCAATGCATAGTCAGCCCACGCAAGGTCTTCCCTGGCGAGCTTCTTCACATTCAGATCCACTAAACGCTTTTTCCACTCAGATGGCAGCATCGAGGCCACGGTGATGAGTCCAAGCGGAGGGGACGCGGCCTTTTTGTGTATGAATTTGAGCGCGTGCTTGAAACTCCAGAAGGTATCCGGAATCTCAGGGTAGATCA
>DYHU01000667.1 GCA_020724025.1 Syntrophorhabdus sp.
CTAGTACGTTGATTCCATAATACAGTTGCAATAAGAGGCATTTGGGTGTATAATCCTTTCCAGGAGTAAACCAAGGAAAGGGTGTGCCCAAATGCCATTTGGAAGTAGGCGAGCCAAGTTACACCTCCAGGAGCAGGAGGTCGAGAGCCTTCGGGCAATAGCCGGTTCCCGCAGCGAAGGCTTTGCTCGCGTCCAAAGGGCCGGGATTCTCCTGGCATACCACAGAGGGGAGAGCGTGTCAGCGATTGCCCGGTCCCTTAATACCAATCGGCCCAAGGTTGAGCGCTGTATCTCAAAGGCGTTGGGGTTAGGGGTGGCAGCAGCCCTGAGTGATCTGCCGCGTGAGGGCAGGCCACCGAGACTAACCCCCGAGGCTAAGGCCTGGGTGGTGTCTTGTGCGTGTGCAAAGCCCAAGGATTTTGGGTATAGCTATGAGCTATGGACCACTCGTCTTTTGAGCCAACATATCCGTGCCCATTGTGAGGAGCAGGGCCATCCATGCCTTAAGCAACTGGCCAGGGGGACCGTCTCCAAGATCCTTAGCCAAAACAGGATCAAGCCGCATAAGATCCGCTACTATTTGGAGCGACGAGACCCTGAGTTTGAGGAGAAAATGATCCAGGTGCTCCATGTCTATAAGGAGGTCCAAATCCTGTCGGAGAGCAACGGCAATGGAGGATTGATCGCCATTCTCTCTTATGATGAAAAGCCGGGCATACAGGCCATAGGGTCCACGGCCCCTGATTTGCCGCCGTGTCCCGGGGAACATCCGACTATCGGGCGTGACCGCGAATATGTCCGACATGGCACGCTTAGCCTCCTGGCAGGGATTGATCTCCTGACCGGGCATGTTCTGGCCCTGGTCGAGTCCAAGCACAGAAGCCGTGAGTTTGTCGCATTTCTAGAGATGGTGGACGCCCACTACGCTGATCGGGAACGAATCAGGATCATCCTGGACAATCATTCGGCCCATATCTCCAAGGAGACCAGGGCCTATTTGAGCACCGTCCCCAACCGTTTCGAGTTCGTATTTACCCCGAAGCACGGATCATGGCTTAACCTGATAGAATCCTTCTTCGGAAAGATGGCCAAGACTGTCCTCCGCGGCATCAGGGTCGGTTCGAAGGACGAGCTCAAGGAACGCATTCTCAGATACATGGATGAGA
>DYHU01000173.1 GCA_020724025.1 Syntrophorhabdus sp.
ATCTTGAAGTCATTATGATAGTCCGTTGAATCATGGGTATCCCAAAATTTTCTTTCTTCTTTTAAATTTTTAAATTTGGGCACTTTCATTCTTTCCTCCTTCTATAAAATCGCTTTTCCTTTTCGGTCATATCTCTGGCCGTAACGATTTTTGTTTTTTTATATTTTGAAGCCCATACGATCAATAATAGCCGCCCCCCATGCGTTCTGCCATAAGAAAGATATTTGCCTTCTTTTCCCCGCATCATGATCGGTGCCTCATCCTCATTAAACAGTACCTCTTCAACCTCTTCCGGTGAAACCAGGTGACGGAAAAATGAAACATCATCTGGTCAGAAATTCAAGTGCGCTAGCCGTGTAGATTTTGGCCGTTAAACAGAGAGCCTCCACCGAGACCCATTCGTCCTTCTGGTGGGGGATCGTCCATTTTCCTGCGCCCAGGGTGACGATCGGGATTCCTGCCCATGCCGTGAGGAAAGTGCCATCCGTTGCGCCAGGCACACCGCCATAAGCTGGTTCTTCTCCGGTGATGGATCGATAAGCCCTCGAAACAGCTTGAACAATCGGCTCCTCTCGAGAGGTCTTCGTCCAGGGACGGTCTTCAAATATATTGAGCGAGGCCTGAAAGGTGATCCCTTTTGAGAGCCCCTTCTCAAGGCTCTCTCTGATCTCTCTGAAAGAACCGGACTGGAGGCTTTCACAGACCAATCTCTCCTCCTCTTTCACAATATCCTCTAACTGCTTCTTCAATGACTCATGGGACTGTCCTGGAATGGTCCGGATGTCGAGCAATGCCCTGCACTGATAGGGAACGACATTGAGCTGGGGCTCCCCCTTCACAGGGGCCTGAAGCACGGTGGGGGTGATACTTGGGTATCCTAAAAAGGCGTCCTTCCCCAGCCTTTCGATCTCCTCTTCCTCGAGGTGTTTCATCTTTTCAAGAATGGATACCATCGGAGGGATGGGATTGAGCCCGGCCAGGGGCATGGCTCCGTGGCTCATCTTTCCCGTAGTAATCAATTCGGCACGAAGGGCTCCCTTCTGTGTGATGCAGAGATGGTTGTCCACCGGCTCACAGATGATGGCCGCCTTCACACCGTCCGCCCATCCATGGCGGATAAAATGCTTCACCCCTCTCATCAGCCCTTCCTCATCGACCAGAATGCCCAGAAGAATCTTACCCTTGAAAGGGATGCCCGACCGGCCGATCGCTTCGACGGCCTTCAGCGCCGCCGCTAAATTTCCCTTTGTATCACAGGCCCCTCTTCCGTAGATGCGATTCCCTACCAGCTTCCCATCAAAGGGACCATATTTCCATTCGGAAGGATCGCCCTCTGTGACGACATCGGTGTGGCATTCGAACATCAGGCAGGGACCTTCGCCCTGCCCCTGAAGGATTCCGATCACATTGGGAGAACCGGACTCCACCTCCTCGATGACCACATCGAGCCCCATCTCCTCCAGAAGACGCCCAATGAAGAGGGCAACCTTCTCCTCTCCTCCAATGTCCTGACGCCTCACGCTCGGAATTTTAATCAGCTCCTGTGTGAGTTGGATCAACTCTTCTCGCTTGATTTCTTTGATAATATGATCAAGTTTCAATGGTTTTCTCCTTATTCTCCATTATCCCCCTTCGCTTAAGTGGGAAAGAGGGGGATTATTCCGCAATCCGCATTCCGCAATCTATTATCCCCATCTCCTTATCTCCCTACCCATCTTGATAGCTTCGGGTCGAGCATATCTCTTAATCCGTCTCCGAGGAGATTGAATCCTAAAACCGCCAGGGCAATGGCACATCCAGGAAAGATGGCCAGATAAGGAGAAGTTCCCATAAAGGTCTGGGCCTCATTGAGCATCCTTCCCCAGCTCGCATGAGGGGGCTGAGTTCCAAGGCCCAGATAGCTCAGACCCGCCTCAGCCAGGATGGCGACGGCAAACTGAACCGTTCCCTGAACGATGAGAGGGGAGAGGATATTGGGAAGGATATATTTCCGTATGATCCCTGCATCGCTTCTGCCAATCGCCTTTGCTGATGTCACATAATCCCTCTCCCAGATGGAGAGGGAAGTGGCGCGGGTCAACCTCGCAAAGATGGGGATGTTGAAGATTCCAATGGCGATCATGCTATTGACCGCCCCGGGCCCCAGAATCGAGGTGATGAGAATCGCGCTCAGCACAGCCGGAAAACCGTAGAGCACATCCGAGACCCTCATGATGAGTTCATCCATCCACCGTCTGTAAAAGGCGGCCAAGGAGCCGAGGAGAATGCCAAAACCCATGCCGATGGAAACAGCGACCAGACCCACCACGATCGAATTGACCGATCCTTTCATCACCCGGCTTAGGATATCCCTTCCATACTGATCCGTTCCCAGAGAGTGGATTTGGTTCGGAGCCTGGAATCGTTCGGAGAGGTTCATCCGGTTGGGATCGTAGGGAGTAAAGACCAGGCTGAGAAGGGCGGTTAGAAGGATCGCCAGAGTGATGAAAAACCCGATCGTGAAATTGATGTTTCGAAATGAACGACGAAGAGTCATCTGGTTTTTTCCGGACTCCCTTCACCCCATCCCTCTCCCATTGGGGGAGAGGGGAAGGGTGAGGGGGTTATTCATGTCGTATCCTTGGATCGAGATACAGATACGCGACATCGATCACAAAATTGATCACAACGATCACCGTAGCAATCAGAAGGACCACTCCCTGGATCACCGGAAGATCCCTCTGGCCGATCGCCTCAAAAACCAGTCTCCCTACCCCGGGAAGATGAAAGACATTTTCAATGATGATCGCGCCGGCTAAAAGGTCACCTGCTTGAAGCCCGACGATCGTCACAACCGGGATGATCGCATTTCGGAAAGCATGCTTGTAAACGACAATCCTTTTCGGAAGACCCTTGCTTCTCGCTGTCCGGATGTAATCTTCACCAAGAACATCAAGCATGGCGGATCTCGTCATCCGGGTGAGGACCGCTGCCCTCACAAAACCCAGCGAAAAGGCAGGAAGGAGAAGGGACCGCAACGCCTTGATCGGATCAGTTTGCCAAGCATGGAACCCGCCTGCAGGCAACCAGTGAAGCGTGACCGCAAAGAGAAGGATCAGGAGGATGCCTGCCCAGAAGGCAGGCACAGCCAGGCCGATCTGAGAAAAGGCCATAATCCCGTAGTCTCCCGCCCGATTTCGATGGAGCGAGGAGTAGATTCCCATGGGTATTGAAATGAGAATGGCAAAGACCATCGCCAGAATCGCCAGGGGGATAGTCACCTGAAGTCTTGATAGGATTAAGGAGCTGATTGAGACGTCATACGTGATGGATCGCCCCATATCTCCCGTTGCAAGTTGTTTCATATAATGGAGGTATCGAATCGCCGCAGGCCGGTCCAATCCTAATTGGTGCCTTAACTGTTGAAGGATTTCAGGTGTCGCCTGGACACCCAGGATGATCTGGGCCGGATCGCCCGGGATGACCATGAGAACGGCAAAGATGACGATGGAGACGAGCAGAAGCGTCAGAAAAAGGATGAGCGTTCGTTTGAGTAAATAGGCTGTCATCTCTGAAAGAAAGGGCCTGAAGTTTTAAAAGAAGCATCCTCAGGCCCACGAATCATTTTTAATTTCCGATTTCAGATGTTGACCTAAATTGAGCGGTTTTTCATTATTAATTACATCAAAGATACTGGATTCCTGCTTCTTCAGGAATGACGACTACCGCCAATGAATGAAAATGTCATTCCCGTGAAAACGGGAATCCAGAAGGGTTATCTTTAAAGATAGTATTAAGAATCGCTCAATTTAGGGTTGATTTTCCAAATCTGCAATCCGCAATCTTAAATCTACAATGCCTTATTTCTGTATCCATACCTCGCTGGCATCACAGGCGGTCATCGGGTAATCCTTCCACCAGTTCATGACCTCTTTCTTCATGGTCGGAAGGCTGGGCATGACAAATAAGAACCCATTGACTGCATCCTCGGCGATGATCTTCTGGCACTCGACATAGAGCTCCTTCCGCTTCTTTTCACTCGGTTCCATCTCCGCCCTCTTCAGGGTCTCCTGAAACTTCGGGTTATCGTAGCGGAAATAGTATTTGGGGTTGGCATAGATGTTAATATCAAAGGGCTCTGAATGGCCGATCACCGTGAGGTCGAAATCCGCATTCCTGAAGACACGATCAATCCACTGTCCCCACTCCATCAGTTCGATCTTCAGTTTGATTCCTACCTGAGCAAGCATGTCTGCAATAATCTCTCCTGAGCGTTTGGCATAAACAAATCGCTCAGGGACTTTGAAAACGGCCTCGAACCCATTCGGATAGCCCGCCTCGGTGAGGAGCTGCTTTGCCTTTTCGGGATGATACGGGTACATGGAGGTGAGGTCGACATAATAAGGATTGCCCGGATCCATGTGGCTTCCGATGGGGACGCCATATCCCGACATCGCCCCTTTGATCAGGGCTCCCCGGTCAATGGCATGGGCCATGGCCCGGCGAACACGGACATCGGTGAAGGGTTTTCTCGTCTGGTTCGTCGAAAGGATGACTTCCGTGGTGGTGTATCCATTGTAGACCTTGAACTTCGGATCCTTCTCAAGGAGGAGGGCGTTCTCCGGGCTCACATCGTAGGCGATGACATCAACATCCCCTGCCTTGAGGTTGGCGATTTGAGCGCTCGGATCTCCGATAAATTTGAAAGTGACCTTGTCGAGATAGGGAAGACCCTTTCTATGGTAATCCTCAAATTTGACCATGAGGATTCGATCGCCACGAACCCATTCCACAAACTTAAAGGGGCCTGTTCCCACAGGTGCACTTTTCAGTTTATCCACCGCCTGTTTGCTGACGATGATCGAATCCGGCCGCGCCAGGTTAAAAAGGAACATGGTATTGACGTTCTTGAGTCTGATCTTGACCGTGTGGCTGTCCACCACCTCAATGGTTTCGATATCCTTATAGTATCCCCGGTTTGGAATGGGATTCTTTTCGTCCAGAAGACGCTCAAACGTGAACTTCACATCCTCTGCATCAAATGGCTTTCCGTCATGGAACTTCACACCCTTTTTCAGGTTGAAGGTATACTCTTTCCCGTCCTTCGAAACCTTATAGCTCCTGGCAAGCGCCGGAACGATCTTCCCATTTCTATCAATCCTGATCAGACCTTCCAGGATGTTAGCGTAGACGACCCTTGGAATCGCCGCAGAGGTGGCAATGGTGGGATCCAATCCAGGTGGCTCCACGCCCTGGGCAATGGTGAGTGAACCGCCAGGTACTGGTTTCTCCTGGGCATGGGTGATTGGTGTCATAAGGAAAATGGTTAAAAAGATCGCACATAGAAAAATAATTCTCTTCATCTCTCTCCTCCTCTTTAATCCCCTCAATCCCCCTTTAATACCTGCTTGCAGGCAGGAAGGAAGGGGGGAGAGGGGGGAATTGAATGATGTTCGAAATACTATCTAATACATGCTTATTTGTCAAACAGCGTCAAGAAGATTCGTTTATCGTCTGAAGAAGTAGGGAACGGTTTTAAACCGTTCCCTACTATATGAATCTCTAAGAGGATGAAACCCTCTCAAAAACCCGGTCCAGAATCTGGACCGCCCTGATAACTTCACTCTTCTCAATTGTCAGCGGTGGTGTGATCCGGATCACATTCCCGTAAAGGCCGCCCAGTCCGATGAGAAGCCCTTCCTTCTTGGTCCCTTCAAAAACCTCATTGACCAGATCCGGCGCCGGCTCTTTTTCCTCCTTGACGATCTCCATGCCCTGGATTAAACCCATTCCCCGGACCTCACCAATAATTCGGAACTTCTCTTTCAATCCTTCCAATCGGTCTCTTAAGAATTGACCCATCTCCTCTGCATTCTGAACAAGCCTTCTCTTTTCAATCGCCTCGATCGTTGCAAGAACTGCCGCGGCGGTCACCGGGTTGCCGCCAAAGGTGGAGAGGTGAGAACCTTTAAGCCCATCTGCCACCTCTGGCGTGGCAATGGTGATCCCAACAGGGGAACCATTGGCCGCCCCTTTTGCCATGACCATGATATCCGGCTCCACTCCCCAGTGTTCGATCCCGAACATCTTTCCGCCTGTTCTTCCCCAGCCCGTCTGAACCTCATCGCAGATGAAGAGTCCGCCGTAGCTCTTTACAATGGAGACGACCTCTTTGAAATATTCCTTCGGCGGAGTGATGAACCCCCCGACACCCTGAATCGGCTCCGCGATGAAGGCCGCAGGACGGCCTGATGTCGTCGTTTCAATCAACTCTTTCACATCCTTCGCACATTCAAGATCGCATTGGGGATACTCCTTTCCAAAGGCACATCGGAAGCAATAGGCATTATGGGCATGTTTAATTCCCGGGACGAGGCTTTCTCCGAGACGCCATTTCTGATGTCCGGTAATGTTCATCGTCAGAAGGGACGATCCGCTGTAGCAATGCCGAAGGGCAATCACTTCATTGCTCTTTGTATAAAGCTGGGCGATGAGAACAGCGGTTTCAACGGCCTCTGTTCCACTGCTGGTGAAGAAGGACTTCTGCAATCTTCCCGGAGTGATCTGCGCCAGTTTCTCCGCAAGCGAGATGGCGGGAAGGGTGGGATAAAGGGTTGAGGTATGCTGAAGTCTCCTCATCTGCTCACAGGTCTTTTCGGTGATCTCCTCGTCACAATGGCCCACGCTGATCGTGACAATGCCGCCGAAAAAATCGAGATATTCCTTCCCGTCGATGTCGTAAAGATATTTTCCCTTACCCCGTTCCAGAACAAGAGGCTCCTGATAGTAATGAGTCACGCAGGGCGCTAAATACTTTTTATGCTTCTCATAGATTTCGTTCTTATCCATTGGGTGTCCCTTTCTGCTTCGAGATTGTAGCGCCCTCATTTACTGGGGGCGCTACATTTCTATTAAAGATTGTGGAAAATTATACCCGATGCCTGGTGATAAATAAAGGATAGGTTTATCTTTCCCTCTCCCTTGACGGGAGAGGGAGGGGGTGAGGGTGAATATATTTTTTAATTAATCAAAAATTGGCTAACTCTTCGTTGAGCAGATCGGAGATGAACATATGTCCGGGGGTGTGGGTGATGCAGAGGTCGGGTTTGGCCTTCATCACAACAGCCTGGGGCGTGACCCCGCAGGCCCAGAAGACCGGAACTTCATCTTTTTTAACCGTCACCGGATCTCCGAAGTCAGGTTTTTTCAGATCTCGAATTCCAATCCTTGAAGGATCGCCGATATGGAGAGGCGCGCCATGGACCGAGGCATAACGGGAAGTGATCTGAACAGCCCGGCTCACTTTATCCGGAGGCATGGGCCTCATCGTAACCACCAACGGGCCATGAAAAACACCGGCAGGTTTGCAAGAGATGTTAGAGATGAACATCGGAACATTCTTGTTCTCTTCGATGTGGCGAACAGGAATCTTTGACCGGAGCAATGCCTCTTCAAAGGAGAAACTGCAGCCCAGGAGAAAGGTGACGAAATCATTCTCCCAAATATTTTTGATCTCTTTTACAGTCCCTTCTAATTTACCTTTCCGGTAGATGTTGTAACGGGGAATATCGGTCCGGATATCGGCATCGGAAGATAAGAACGCTGTCCGAGGCTTTCCGGGTTCGAGAACTTCCAACAAGGGGCAGGGTTTCGGATTCCTCTGACAGAAGAGAAGAAAGTCGAATGCATATTTTTGCGGGAGGATGACCAGGTTGGCCTGGGCATAGCCCATGGCCAGTCCCGCCGTGGGTTTATCCCACTTCCCTTTTCGGATGAGGCTCCGGATCTGCTTGGGGCTGAGTTGTGTGATCTCTCTCATTTTACCAATGTCCTGACATACTTCCTGAATTGATGGAGCCATCCCCTAGATGCATGGTTTCCCTTGATTACCCGTACTACCTTAACACCAATTTTACCTCCAGGCAAAGGATTTATCGCCGATGAGACGTTCCGATTTGTTCGGATTCCCCATAGGAAATCCTTTTAAGATGAACTCGTAAAAAGTCGTCATTCCCGTGAAAACGGGAATCCAGACGCCGTCC
>DYHU01000668.1 GCA_020724025.1 Syntrophorhabdus sp.
TCCCATTTTCCAATCTTCGAAGGGGTAAAGATCAAGACGGATAAGGGTTTGGCAGCCATTGCTCTTTCGAATGGTTGCCACATTGAAGCTGGCTCAAACAGCCTTTTTCACTTTGATCAAAAGCATCAACTCCACCTTTCAAAGGGAAGCATCGAGTTTCGCATTCCCTCGGTTTCGGAATTGAATTTGAAAATAGGGAATATTTCCATTTCGAAATCGCGGGTCCTCCAGGCCTCCCAAATTCCTCTATCAACCGTTCCGAAGAACGAAGAGACCATCGGCTCCATTTCCGTCCATTCAAACGGTGCGGTAACGATAAAAACGGTTCAAGGCAGAATTTCCGTTCTGGATGAGAACCAGAGGGTCCTGGCTGCCCTTTCTTCTAAGGAATCGGTGACTCTTCCCTCCCAAACCATCCAGACGTCACCCAGGATGATGACCGCCCAGGTAGGGCAGACGACCACAGCCACGACCACAACCACAGGAGAGTTTTTGGGACTTTCGACATGGGCCTGGGTAGGAATTGCTCTTGCAGCGGTTGTTGCAGTAGTGGTTATAGCAGCCGCTGCTTCCGGAGACGATGACCACGATCGGGTGGCAGTTTGCCCCTGACCATTAGGGAATCTTTTTAGGAGAAAAAAGCCCGGCAGTGCAGGTTGATTTGCTGGGCTTTTTTGTGAAAGAGGGGAGGAGATGAGTCCTAACTTTAAGGGGAATAGACCCGCCATCTACTGTCTTATTATATCCTTCCTTGCCATTTCCTGTGCCACTACACCTCCATCCAAAGAAGGAGCGCCTCCCGCCTCAACGCTCCTCATGAAAGAGAGGGAGTCCTCCCAACAGGTGAGGGCGATGAATGAAAAGATTTTGATGAGCGCCCTTTCATCGAAAAGAGAGCCCTACCGCGATTATAAAATCGGACCGGAGGACCTCCTGGAGATTTCTGTCTTCGAAGATGAGAAATTGAACAAGACGATTCGGGTCAGCTCCCAGGGAAATATCAGCCTTCCCCTGCTCGGTATTTTGAGGGTGAAAGGGCTCACTCCTTATGAACTTGAAAAAGAGATTCGTGAGCTCTTGGCCGAGAAATATTTTCAAAATCCCCATGTCAGTGTCTTCATCAAAGAGTACCGGAGTCAACGCCTCTCGGTGATCGGGGCTGT
>DYHU01000669.1 GCA_020724025.1 Syntrophorhabdus sp.
TACATCCTTCCCATGGCTCGCTCCAGTCTCGCTTTGGCGATGTTAAAATCGCTTAGAGCGCCATAGTAATTGACCCTTGCCTGGGCCAACAAGGTCACTGCATCGAGAACATCGGTGGCCGTGGCCACCTGATGTTTATACCGTTCCTCGTTCATCCTCAAATTCTCATCGGCCTGCTCGATCGCTTTCTCCGCCACGCTGATATTTTTCTCGGCTACCAGCATCACCTGATAGTCGCTCTTCACTTCCAGGGTGATCCCTTCGATCAATTGAACCTTTGAATCTTCGGCCTGCGTCACCTTCACCTTGCTCTCTCCCACCTTATAGGCCGTCTTCCCCCAATCTCCAAGAGTAAAGGTGGCTAAGCCTTGAACCGTCCACCTTTCACTTCGAAGATCGCCATAGGTTGTAAATTCGTCTGAAGTTCGACTATAGTTTGCTAAAAAATTTATCGTGGGTAAGAGTCCGCTCCTTGCGATTTTGACTCCCTCCTTGGTCTGCTCGATCTTCAAATTGGCCGCCTTTATCTCCGGCCTCTTCTCTAACGCCTCTTTCAGGGAGTCTTCAAAACGGAGAGAAAAGGGGCTGTAACTGAGGATGTCGATGACCTGCAGGGGGGTATCAATCTCTTTGCGGAGCAATGAATTAAAGGAAGACTTGGCCAAAACCACATCATTTTCTGATCTGACCAGTCCCTGTTTTGCATTGGCGAGTCTCACCTCTGCCTGAAGGACATCGTTCTTAGCGACGATCCCCACCTCAAAGAAGGCTCTGGTCACCTCTAACTGGGCTGAGAATTGTTTGACCGTCTGGTGGGCCACATCCAGAAATTTCTCCGCCCTTAAAATATTGAAGTACCCTTCTCTCACCTGGAGGACGATGTCCCTTTTGACTGTCTCCACATCCGTTTTGGAGAGATCCACTCCTAATTTCTCCAGACGATAGTTGGCCAAAATCGAGCCTCCTGAGTAAAGGGGTTGATTGACGGTTGTGTTGAGATTGTAAACATGAGGACTTCCGCTTACACTCGTTCCCCCTCCACCGAAATTGCCGATAAATGCCGGATAGCTATACCGGGTATAACCATACTGTCCTGTCCATTTTGCGAAGAAATCGGTCATGGCGGCCCTTCTTCTGAATTCGGAACCCACCACCCCCTC
>DYHU01000007.1:0-18369 GCA_020724025.1 Syntrophorhabdus sp.
AGGGAAGGGTAGGTTTTGATTCCGAAGATTTCCTCTCTCCCGGGATTGACGGGATAGATCATGCCCGGATAGCCTCCTTCTGTCAGACTCCTCATCACATGAGACCCCAATTTTGCCGGATTATCAGATGCTCCGATCACGGCAACAGCCCTTGGTTTAAAGATAGCCTCCATTGCCTCCCATTTCTTCTCCATAGATTCTCTTTCTATTTAGAGTCTGTTTATAAATTGCTCCCTCAATCAGAATCGTCATTCCGGCGAAAGCCGGAATCCAGTCCTTTCAAGACCCTCTGGATGCCGGATCAAGTCCGGCATGACGGAAAACGCTGTTTATGGACAGACACTATTTAAAGATGGTAGGATTCTTTTAATTTAAACCAATTGAGAGAGATGATCAAATCATTTTTATAAAAGGTGGGATTTAAATTGGCAGATTCAATCAGGCTAACTCTTGACATTGAATTACACCAACAGCTTCAGCATCCGGGTGGAAGTAGAATTTCATCGCCGATATTTCTTACGGATATTAGAGAAAACCTTCTTTCCGGGAACAAGCTCTACTTCGCCTTTTTCAATTTGGGCAATGCGCCTTTCAGCTTCTTCGGCCCACAATCGGTCAATTTCGGGCTGTATGGGAAGATTGAGACTGGTGAGCAGCTTCTCAACAAGGCTTACTCGGGACTCGGCTGGGAGCGATAATGCCTCCTCGAACACTTTTTTGGCAACAACAGGCTTATTTATGTCCTCCATTTACCCCGTTAGAAAGGTTCGCTTTTTAAAGCGGGGATGAGCGGGGATGGGTTGTATATCAAAATTTAATACATTTCAGAAAGGGCGAGGTTTAAGCCCCGTCCTTTCTAACGGGGTTTACATATATTCAAGCACATTTTATTATAACAATCAAATCTTTGTCAGAGCAGAACGTCGCGGCTCAGATGCAGCTGTAAGCCGTTGCCTGCATCCGGCTTGTTCGACGCTTCATATCGTTATTGTGCCTTCCATATAGAGAGCTGCTTTGCCTGATATCTTGACGCGCTCGCCAGCATACTTGCAGAACAACTCGCCGCCTCGTTTCGAGACCTGAAATGCATGAAGATCGTTCTTACGAAGTACACCTGCCCAATAGGGAACCAGAACACAATGCGCAGATCCTGTCACCGGATCCTCGGGTATGCCGACTCGGGGTGCGAAGAAGCGCGATACGAAGTCGCTCCGATCCCCTCTTGCTGTAATGATGATACCGCGACATGCTACACGTTCCAAGGCGAAAAAATCGGGCTGCGCTGCTTTGACGGTCCTCTCGCTGTCCAACACCACAAGCAGATCCTCTGCGGAGCCGAGAACTTCTTGCGGTGTGACTCGCAACGCCTCGTTGAGTCCGGCGGGAGGAGCCTGGGCATAAGCAGGTCTTGCAGGGAAGTCCATTTCAAGGAGATCATCACGCCTTGTCACCACAAGCACTCCGCTCTTGCGTGTCTGAAACCGGATGTTTTCCTCCGGCCATTTCTGATAGGTAAAAAGAACGAAAGCACTGGCCAATGTTGCATGGCCGCATAGCGCAACCTCAGTGACCGGGGTAAACCATCTGAGGTCAAAACCTTCGGAATTACGAACCAAAAATGCCGTCTCAGACAAGTTGTTCTCGGCAGCCACAGCCTGGAGGATTGAATCGTCGATCCAACGATCTAAAAGACACACTGCCGCCGGGTTGCCGGCAAAGACCTGTGAGGCAAAAGCATCGACTTGGTATAGCGGTATTCTCATCTTCTCTTCTCTCGTCGAACGATTTGAATTACTAAGGAGTCCATAATTGATTAGACATTTTCTTCCTTAATACTTTCAATTAGTCTGCTACCGTTCACCCTGAGTCCCGCGAAGCGCGGGATCGAAGGGTGCGTAGCTACGCTTTTGATGCTTCGATCCCGCGTTTCGCGGGACACGAACGGCTTAAATGAAAGCAGTGTCAATACAATGGTTAATTATACAATAACCAGTATGGTAATAGTAAAGAAATTTATTATTGTCATGCCATCTCTTTGGCGATATATTGATCCTGATGAAAAGAATTTATAAAAAATGGTTCTGGACAGTCCTTCTTTGCCTTCTTGTTCTTTTTGCATTGGTCTTTGAAGCTTTTGGCGCCCCTCATCCCTGCTGCCCTGATGATCCTGAGATCTCTTATCTTCTTAACCCGAAACCCTCCCAGAAATTTCACTATCTAATTCGATATGAGACCTTTTTTTCGACCGTTCTGCGGAAAGAAAAGGGGTTCTTCGTCATCCTTCCGGAAGATTTTTATCAGAATCCTAAGATCAAATATCCGGTCCTCTATCTTCTGCACGGTTACAATTTTCATCGGAGGGGATGGGGCTGGAGGGCACGGTCTCCAGAGGAGGCGAAGAGGATCATGTGCGAAGTGAAAGAAGAAGAGTATCATTGGCTCCTCCATGAAGACATTGCGCCCATTGCCTATGCGATGATGGATTCAAAGAATCGGACCTATCGGGAGTTGCAAAAATCTCTGGAGGATCGTTTTGATGAACTTTCAAGACATGGAGGTCTTATCAAAGGGGATTATGGTCCAAAAGAGATCGCCCAATCCATTGTTTCCCGCAACCTTCATCCGGGAGGAAATCCGGATGACCCCTTTCACCCCATACAGAAGATGATCATCGTCCTCCCGGACGGAGACAATGGATTCTATACGGACGAGAATGAGGGGAAAAGGCTCTTTCCTGAGACGAAGGATCAGAGGGGGTGTGACGGTTTCAATTCAGAAGAATATCTGAACTATTCTCTTTTCCCTTTTCTCCACATGAAACCGGGTGCACTGGGGAAATACGAGTCTTATTTTCTTGAACTCCTGAGATATATTGATACGCAATCCATATCCCAGGAGAGGGTTCTTCCTCTAAGAGGCATCGGGGGGATGTCAATGGGAGGATTCGGAGCGGTAAGATTGGGATTAAAATATCCGCACCTTTTTCACTCTATCAGCAGTCAGAGCGGCCTCCTCGACATTGAGCTTCTCACAAATAAATGGATGCTCAAGATGATCCTCCCTGAATTTTTAGAAATCTTCGGTCGTCTGGAGACCCGGAAACTTCCTCCCGGTTCATCTCTCGATTTGAGACATATTGAATCGAACAATCCTGTGAGCCTGTTGAAGAAGAAGGGAATTGAACGATTGCCCCATTGGGTCTACTTCGATTATGGCGAGAAAGAGGGATATCCCTGGATTACCGAAGGAAATCAAAATTTTGAGAAGGCCTTAAGTGAGAGAAGCCATCAAATACCTGTGCAGCCCTTCAATGGAAATTCCGAACACAACTATCAATTCTGGCGGAGCCGCTCGGGCAATATCTTACGACACCATTCCGATGTCTTTCAAAAATTGAAAGGTGAAAAGTGATGGAATCGTAAAAAGTCGTCATTCCCGTGAAACCTGTCCTCGAAGGTATCAATCGGGGAACGGGAATCCAGGAAATTCTAACTATATGCCTCATGTCAAGAGGTCACCCACAAACGATGAAAATTACCAAGTATTATCCTCCCCCTCGATGGGGGAGGATTAAGGTGGGGGTGAACATGATCTGTTCCCCCTCACCCCCGCCCTCTCCCACCAGGGGAGAGGGAGATAATTGAGGTATTTTCTATCTGTATGAAAATACTGGATTCCCTCCGGGCCAGAGGCCCTATGGGCCGGAGGCCTGCTGGAGTTTATCCCGTACTTGATACGGGATAGGAATGACAAAAATCTCCTTTTCAGACTTTTTACGAGATCATCAAAAGTGAAAAGAAATTATTGTTCTAAGAGCAACCGGCTCAACTTTTCTCTATCGATCCCCATACGTTCCCAGGCCTCTATGTAAATTGGCTTGCCCCTCTCATCGCAAGGGTCCACAAGGGCTTTTCTTAAAAAGAAGGGAGAGTTCCTGATATGGCAGTCCCTGCATCCCCTTGCGCCAATGGCAAGAGAACCGGACCGCACATTGTGGTTGAGGGAGAAGTCGATGGGTTGGGCCTGATCATGCTGGATTTTTTCCACCCCTCCTTTTTTATCCAGACTGTAGAGAAATCCTCCTTTGATCAAAACAGGTAAGTTTGTGATGGGATTTCCTAAGCGATCTTTACCCCTTAGGGCGATGAGAAAGGATCTGATCTCATCGAGGGAATTGACCTCGGGGATTCCATCTCCATCATCGTCTTTTAGGGGAGGTTTTTTCAATTCCCTGATCTTCCAGAGCGGGATGGGCCTGACCACATTGGTCTTTTCATCCATATCCCCCCAGTAGATGCCAATGGCAGATTTCACGGGAATAATCTTTCCTTTAAATTCCCTGAAAGCAGGATACCAGATCTCCGGCCTCAGTCCGGCTTGGGACGGTTTTGGATCCAGAGGGTCAGACGATAGGAATTTTGATGTCTCGTGAATCTGGGTATCTCCGCCTGTATGATCATACACGAGCTCTGCTGGCACGGATCGGTAAGGCAGATGGCAGGTCTGACAGGCGATTCTCCTCATGTGCTTGGGAGAGAAGGGATGACTATATCTCGGTGCCCTGCGGTCTTTTCTTTTGTAATGGCAGTCCTCACAGGAGTTCATGGTATTGTCAAGATCATCCCTAACCGTTTGTTGAAGCGAATTCCCTTTGGCAAAGTTATGTTCCTTGTCGCCCGGGTGGCATGAGACACAATCCATGCCTTTAGCTTTATGAATATCTGTTTCGAGATTCCAGTCATAGCCCCCTTTTTTTTCACCGTAGTTGGCATGACAGGACCAGCAGTTTTGATCGGGAGGTCGTCTGACGATCTGAAGATGGAGGTTTTCAAAATCAGCCGCCTCCTTTTTTGTATAATCCGCCTCTATCTCATCGGCTATAAGTTTTTTAGATTCATCTTCTGAAAGCTTTAGGGTGGCCCATCCAGCCCCCACCGTGGATCCGTATCTGAAAAATCGTCCCCTGAGGACTGCCCCCCTCTCTTTCCATTGATATCCCTTGAGGTGACAGATGAGGCAGTCCGCCTCACTTACACCACTGCGGTCCCAGGGAGCTCCGTATTTCTCGTTGCCAGCGCTGAAGGGGGTATAATCTCCATCGAGTCCTGGATCGTCCCCGGATAGTTCGTAGCCAAATTTTTTTATTTCCTCATTGTAGTAACGATTTCCTTTGCGGTCGAACTCTCCCCACCCTCCTCCTGGATGGCAGGCGCCGCAGTTCTGGACAAAGAAAAAAGAGGATTTATCCATCTCGGAGAAATCCCTGTTTATTTTTCGGGCCAACTGGCTCGAATCCATCGCTGTGAGTGAGTGCTTCCCATATAACCCTGATGATAGATTCCAGGGGTATTTCTCATCATAGTTATCTCTCATCACGATTTTTCCGTATTTATCGATCCGGCCCTGCTGGAAGTGATAGCCCTTTGTGATGAGGTTGTAATCGTGGCAGGCGCCGCAGGTCTTCTTAGGACTGTAAGGAATTTTGCTATCCAATGTGAGGGGATTTCCATCGAATCCTCTCGGGATGATTTTCTGGTGTGATGGAGTTTGAGAGGACATAGAAGAAGGTAAGAAAAGGACGAATAGGATGATGAGAAGAAATATGTTTTTTAAATTGAGTAAGTTCGACATAGAAAAAGGATCAGAATAGCTCTAAGCAAAGCTTAATCCTTGGCCTCCGGAAATAAATTATTTCTTTTAATTTAGTATATTCTGAAAATGGGTTTAGGACAAGAACTTTATACTTCTTTTGGGTTCTGAATTGAATTATGGTATAATTATCTGAATAGGGCACAAAATGAAGAAGATATTTCTGGATAAAAGGGTTTGGAGAGATTCGAAAGATAACTGGGTCAGTTTTGAGAGCGATCCGAAACTGAAGGTCACAAAGGGGAATATCTATGGCCGGTGCGTGCCCTGCATCACCAACCTTTATCAACAATTGCAGGAGGGAAAGGAAGAGATCGAATTAAAGGAGGCTTACCGGTGCTGGAAGGTAGTCGCCGTTCTTAAAGACAGGGAGGAATGCCTGGAGGTATTGGAAAAATTCGAGGAGAAGTTCCTCGGAGAACACTATGTCAAGGGGAAGTTCGGATCGAGCCAGCCCTCCAAACCCTCCAAGGTTTTGATGTTTCATGTTGAGGAGGAAGAGGAGAGGGATCGGCTTTTCAAAGAACTTCAAGTCTGTGTTCAGAAGGTAAATCCAGAGGCCAGCGTCTTTTATCAAAGGGCCTGCGCCAACCTCTATTACGATCTTCTTGGAGATTGGAGAGACTGGAAAGAAGTGACGAAGATCAAGAACCCGGAGGTTCGACCTGTTCTAATAGAAAGGATCAAAAAACTCCTCTATTGGGAAAAGGGAGACTAAAAGACCACAGCGAACATCGGCTCCTTTTTCTTTGGGGGGCAAGAAGTTACAATCACCAATAACCAAATTCCAATAACCTAATAAATTCCAAATTCCAATAACCAAACAACAACACGTTTGGGAAATTGATTATTGGGGAATTCGTAAAAAAACGTCATTCCCGTGAAAACGGGAATCCAGGGGAGTTCTAAATACTTAAAAAGACTGGATTCCGGGTCCAGCCCGGAATGACAAGCAAAATAAAGAGACTTATGTCACACTATCTAAGGCGTTTGTATTCGTTACCTATGCCAGCTTCCTAAGTTCTTAATGCTTGACCCCAAGTTCCCAAGTTTTAACGGCCACGAGTTCTCCGGCGATGAGGAAATTCAAAGAGACTTGCCATGACTCGGACGGTGCGGTGGATTTCATGAAAGGTTGGCCAGCCTTTCTCTTCAAGGGGAAATTGGGTGGCCTCCCGGGTCCTTTCCGGCCCCATTAACCAGAAGAGGATGGGTTTCCTTAGCCCTTTCACGCCTGACAGAATCTCCTTTGCGTCGAGAAGCCAGATCCCGTGTCCGGCATAGATGTGAACGATGATCCCATCGATTTCAGGATCATCATGGAGAGCTGAAAGTGCGTGTTTGTAAGCGATGGCCGGCCCGTTCTTTTCTATTGCAGGCCAGTAATCCACAGGGTTATTGATAGGCATCCAGTCCGGGGAGAGCTCTTCCAATCGCTTCCGGGTTTGAGGTGATGGATGCGCCAGGGTCAGACCATATTTTTCCATATGGTCTGTGGTGACGATCCCTGATGCGCCGCTATAAGTTAGGATGGCGATTCTTGGCTTACCCGTGGGAGATCGCTGGATATGAAAATTCTTTTCAAGGGTTCTCGCTATGTCCATCATTTCAAAAAAATCCTCAGCCTGAATGACACGAGCCTGCTTGAGGATTCCCCTGATCAATTCGTAGTTGCCGGCCAGGGATGCAGTGTGGCTAAACGAAGCCTTTGCTCCGGAGGGTGTCTTTCCGCCCTTGAGCACTACGATGGGTTTTTCCGATGAAGCCGCAAGTTCAAAAAAACGGCGTCCGTTGATAAAGGATTCAAGGTAGAGACAGACGACCTCGGTGGCGGGATCGTTCAGAAGATACTCCAGGAGTTCATTCTCACCCACATCGCATTTGTTGCCGATGGAACAGACCTTTGCTAGGCCGAGGGTCTTGTTACTCATGAGGGTGATGATGAACCCCCCGGATAAAAGCCCGCTCTGAACCATGAGCGAGATATGACCCGGACGGATTGCCTCCTTCATATCTTTCGGAATGACAAAAGAGAAGACGTAGGGTTTTGCCGTGTCAATCAGACCCATACAGTTGGGTCCCCATATCCGGATTCCTCCCTTTCCGGCAATGGCAAGGCATTGGTCCTGGAGCGCTTTTCCCTCCGGGCCCACTTCCGCAAAGCCACCCGATTCAATCATGACCCCACGGACACCTTTCGCCACACAGTCTTCCATGACCTGAGGAACAGCCCTGGCAGGGACAAAGATAATGGAGAGATCGAGGGGACCGTTGATCTCCGATACCCGGGGATAACATTTCAATCCAAGGATCTCATCATATTTTGGATTCACAGGATAGATGGGACCTTTATAGCCGAGGGTGAGATTGGTGAGCAGATTTCTTCCCCCGCTATAAGGTTCAGGGGTGGCGCCTACCACCGCGATTCCGTCTGGTTCGAAGAAGAAGTCCATCGAAACAATGGAAGATTGGAATATTGGAATAATGGAATACTGGACAAAACCAAAAAGAAAAACTTTTTTCCAACCCATTGTTCCACTATTCCATCATTCCAATGGGTTTGGTTCATTTTTAACTTATTCCCTTGACTTAGGTCAAGGAACTCTTCCTGCATGGGGGTTATCTTCATCTCAAAAGAAGAGTAAAGGGTGAGGCATATGGTAAAGAAGGGGAAGATTTCAGAAAAAGAGAAGGCAGATATCCGAACCCTGATAAAATTTGTTGGGATTTTTTGCAGGGAGAACCATAATGGCGAAAGAACCCCTTTCTCTTTCAGATTATACGATATCAAAGAGATTGAGAAGAGAGAGATATCCCTCTGTCCTGATTGCACAAAACTCCTCACCTACGGTCTGACCATGAGGCTGAAATGCCCCCATGACCCCAAACCCATGTGCAAGAAGTGTGAGACCCAGTGCTACCACGGTGATTACAAGGGGAAGATCCGGGAAGCGATGAAGTTTTCGGGAATGTATATGATCAAACATGGCCGGGTGGATATGCTCTATCATTATTTAAGATGATGATAGGGAGATGGGGAGATAGGGTGATTGGGAAAATATAAAAATTTGTAACACTTTAGCGCTTTGAAAAATCACCTCACCTGTCATTCCCGCGCAGGCGGGAATCCAGAGAGGTTTTTAAAGAAACTGGATTCCTGCTTTCGCAGGAAAGACAACCCCAAGAGACGTTCTATTTAATGCTTTTTTCAAAGAACTAAATTGATACAAAAATTTTAAAAATTGATATAAGTCAAGGCAATCTTTTGGGTTTAGAATTACATTGGGATCGAAAGGAGGGAGAAATGACAGAAAAGGGTGGGAAAAAAGAGGTTGTATGTTTCCTGTGTCAGAAAACGGAGCACCAGGGAGTTTTACTGCCATGTCGAAAGGGAGGAGAGGATCTCTGGGTCTGCACTCGATGCCTGCCCATGCTGATCCATGGTGGCTAAGTAATGGATAAAAAAATCAATTGAAAGGAGCAAAGAGATGAAAGAAAGGGTTGAAAAAGCATTACAGACAATCAGGCCTGCTCTTCAGGCAGATGGTGGAGATGTGGAATTGGTTGATGTAATAGATGGCATCGTAAAAGTCAGGTTAAAGGGCGCTTGTGGGGGTTGCCCGATGTCCCAGATGACTCTGACCCGTGGGGTGGAGGTTGCAATCCGAAAG
Organism: Syntrophorhabdus sp.; assembly: GCA_020724025.1. The sequence goes on from DYHU01000007.1 coordinate 9,321, forward strand.
GCGGTCCCAGAGGTGAAACGGGTAGAAGCTGTTTGATGCGCCGGAAAAGGGAGGAGGAACCAATGGAAACCTATCTGAATACGCCGATTAAAGAAGTGATCACAAAATTTTCAGGGGTTGGGAAGATTCTTGAGGAGTATGAGATCGGATGTGTCCCCTGCAATGTGGGGTCTTGTCTCTTGAAAGATATTATTGAGATTCACAACCTGCCGGAGGAAGAAGAGCAGGCGGTGATGGTAAGAATCTTAAAGGAGATCTATCCGGACAGTAAGATTGAGGCCCCCAAAATTGAGAGAAAGGGAAAGACCCGGACGAAAGAGTTAATGTATTCCCCTCCCATCAAAAAACTGGTTGATGAACATGTCCTGATCAAGAGATGGATGGCTTTGATCCCTCAGGTCGTGGAGAACCTGGATGTCGAATCGGCCGGAGGCAAACAACTCATCCTCGATGGGGTTGATTTTATAAAGTCTTATGCGGACAAGTTTCACCATGCGAAAGAGGAAGATATCCTCTTCAAGTATTTTGATGAAAACCTGGATATTATTCAAGCGATGCTCAAAGACCATGCAACAGGCCGTGGCCACGTCAAGGGTATCGTCGAGGCGGTGGAGAAAAAGGATGAGAAAAAAGTCACTGAGCATCTCAATGCCTATCGTGAACTTCTCACCGAACATATTAAGAAAGAGGATGAAATTCTTTATCCCTGGATGGACAGAAATTTTTCGGTAAAACAGGTCGGCGAATTGTTTTCGAAATTTAACGAGGTTGACGAAATCAGTGGCAATGGGGTGACCGTAAGGTGTAAAAAATTCGTCACAAAACTCGAAGAAAAATTTTTAAAATCTAAAAAGGAGGTAGTCACATGAGAGAATTTGCAGGTTGCCCAAGTTCAAGGACGATTGATTTAAGGGAGAAGGGGACTCAGGAGGAGACATCCACTGCAAAGGTGAAGTCCCAGTTACGGCAGTGGCCGATCCAGATGCATCTGATTTCGCCTGTCGCCCCTTATTATCAAGGGGCAGATGTATTGCTTACGGCCGATTGCGTGGCTTATGCCCTGGGGAATTATCACAACGATTATTTGAAAGGAAAGTCCCTTGCGATTGCCTGCCCCAAACTGGATGAGGGTCAGGATGTCTATGTGGAAAAGATCAAGTCCTGGTTCGAGGATGCCAAGATCAATACCCTCACCGTTTTGATCATGCAGGTTCCCTGCTGCATGGGGTTGGTCCAATTAGCCAAGCAAGCCCTGGCCAATTCCAAGCGGAAGATTCCTGTCAAAGCAGTGGTGGTTGGCCTGCAGGGTGAGATTCTTTCCGAGGAATGGATCTAAGGAGGTGGAAGGGATGAATGAGAAGGTTGAAACATTGGATTTAAGGTCCATGCCGCCTTTTGAAAGGCATGAGAAGATTTTCGAAATATGGAACAACTTGAAGCCGGGTGAAACCTTGAGAATTATCAACGACCATAATCCCAAGCCATTATATTATCAGTTCGAAGCGGAACATAAGAAAAGGTTTGAGTGGGTTTATGAACAGGAGGGGCCGAAAGATTGGATCGTTAAGATAAAAAGGGTGTAGAAAACGATAAGCGATCATGATAAGATGAATTTACACACCCACTTGGAATCATAAGGAGGAATAGCAATGGATAAGTATGCAAAGGCCTTTGTCAAGGCGAGTCTGGTCTATCTCGGAATCGGAACGATTCTGGGGGTGGTAATGGTATTATGGCCGGATACGCGGTTCACCCTCACCCGAGTTCACACCCACGTTAATCTCCTGGGATTTATGGCGATGATGGTCTATGGCGTGGGATATCACATCCTGCCCCGGTTCATGGGAAGGCCGGTTTACAGTGCTCGCTTAGGTAATGCTCAAGTTTGGTTTGCTAATATAACGCTCATAGGTCTTTCCATTTCTTGGATTTTGGAAGCCGCTTTAGGGGGGATCTGGCATGTTCTGGTGGTTCTGTTTGGGCTTGGCCAGGGCGTTTCGATTTTTCTCTTTATTTTCAATCTGTGGAAGAGTATGTATCTAGTGAAAAGTTCGGAGTAATGAGTTCGTAGTTCGGAGAAAAAAAGAATACTCCGAACTCCCAACTCCGAACTCAAGACTTAAACCGGAGGTTTTAAAAATGGCTGAGAAGAAGTTCAATAAGGATATGGTGATCGGGGATGTTTTGAAACAGAATCCTGAGGCGATCAAGGTGATCCAGAAATATTTCGGGACAGGATGCTTCACCTGTCCCGGGATGAATATGGAATCTATTTCCTTCGGAGCGATGATGCACAACATCGATCCCGAAGTGATCGTAAAAGAATTGAATGCGTTGGAGTGATAAAGGTTAGAGGAGTGTCTCGCAAAGCGAGACTTGAGGTTTGAGGCTAAAAGATTTTGCCTCTAACCTAAAGCGATAGCGATCCTCGAGCGAAGCGATCCTCAAACGGAGGTTTTTCTTATGGAACCGATCCACCTTTTTGAAAAAGCTGAGTTTTCCAAAGAGAATTTTGTACCCAAACAACTCCACATAGGAGATACCAGCGCCGGGGTCCTCATCTGCTTTGAACCAGGGCAGACCATGCCCCTTCACCCTCATCCAGGGGCCCTTGAGGTTATACTCTATGGAGTGGAAGGGGAGGGGACGCTTGCGATCGGGGACGAAGAGAAGCCCTTTAAAAAGGGAGACCTTGTCTTCTGTAAGGGGGAAGTTCCTGTAGGGCCTAAAAACACAGGGAAGGATCGTTTTGTGGTTCTGGTCCTCCTTGTGTTAAAGCAGTTGGTTTCAAAAGGGTGATCTATTTAAAGGAGCCCGTGGATATTGGGAATGGGTATGCATTTCAATATACATGCCAATTCCGGTTACCTCGCTTGGAAATATCCTGAACGCCCCCCACCAGGGTCCGGCTGTTTATAGGGGACGAGGGGGATAGGCGGTATTGTGGTCAAAGAGCCAGGGAAAATTGAAAATGGTTCGAGAATCGCGGTCATTGGGGGAGGTCCTGCAGGGAGTTTGTTTGCGCTCTATCTTCTGCGCTATGCAGAGGAAAGGCACCTAAGCCCTGACATTACCATTTACGAGCAACAAAACTTTGACGAACATGGCCTAACAGGATGTAAAGGCTGCGCTGGAATCCTTTCCATATCCTTTCTGAGAAATCTGGGTGAACTCAATCTCAAGGTCCCCTTAGAAGTCATTCAGGGCGAAATAGAGCATTACGCCGTCCACAGCCCGTACACCTCAATCAGTATCAGCAACCCCGAAAAAGAAATAAAGATTATCAGCGTTTACCGAGGAGGCGGACCATCGATATCCCACCATGGAAGTCCAAATAGCTTTGATAGCTGGCTGCTGAAAGAGGCCCAAAGGCGGGGCGTGAATGTGGAAAGAAAAAGAGTATCCGCCCTCTATCTTGGCGACGAGGCTGGAGTGAAGGTGGCAGGCGAAAAGCTCAGATATGACCTGGTGGTGCTGGCATCGGGTGTTAATGCTGCCCCTATTTCTATTGTTGGACTTGACTATGTTCCGCCCAAGACAAGAAGGATGGCCATGAGTGAACTCTATGTGGGCAGCAATCAGGTCAAGGCACTGCTGGGCAATGTGGCCCATGTCTTCCTGATCCCTCATTCAGGACTGATCTTCGGAACCCTGGTGCCGAAGGGTCCGTTCATCAATGTATCCATCCTGAGCAGTAGCAGGCTTCCCGTTTCGGTTTCCGATTTTTTGAACCATGAAATTGTTCGAAGGATGCTTCCGGATTCTTACCAGCAGGTCTGTCGCTGCCGACCTCAGGGGGCAATTCGTTCTGCACGCAACTATTTTTCGGATCGATTTGTGGCGATCGGAGATGCCGCCGTGACCCGATTATATAAGGACGGAATCGGGTCTTCTCTATTAACAGCCCGTGAAGCTGCACACACCATCATCCATCAGGGCCTTTCTCGCAACCATTTTCGGAATGGCTATCAACCCCTGTGTAACAGGATTCGCCGGGATAACAGGTGGGGGCAGTGGCTTTTTTGGGTCAATGACCGGGCGAAGGATTCTCGCATCTTTCTTTTGGCACAATACCGGTTGGTGGGAGATGAACAGTCCAGTGTGAGAGAATCACGGCCGTTTACCAAGGCGGCCTGGGGTATGTTTAGCGGAACCTACAGTTACAGAAACATAGCCCGGATGGTTTTGAGTCCGGCTTCGGTTTCCAAGCTCTTCTGGGTCCTGTGCAGGGAAAGTGTAGATAGCCGATACGACGGGGAAAATGCCTATCCGAGGAGGTTGCACGTCGGTCGGAGGAAGGTCTTGATATTGGGGAGCGGATTTGGTGGCACCTATGTCCTGCGACATCTGGTTCCTTCCTTGAACCGGAATGAAAACGTGGAAACGACAATGGTCAGCAACGAGAATTTTTTTCTATTTTCACCTCTGTTGCACCAGGTGTCCATGGGCGGGATAGAGACTCGTCATATTGCCTATCCCATCCGGAGATTGCATTGGAGGGACAGGTTCAACTTTATCCAAGCCGGTGTCGAAAAGATAGACCTTGCCGGCCGCAAGGTACTCACCACAGCAGGAACCGTGGACTATGATTATCTTGTACTGGCACTGGGGAGCGTTACGGATACCTCGGGGTTAAGCTCCATGGAAGGCAACGTGTTTACCCTGAAAACCCTGCATGATGCCATGTTAATCAGGAACCATATCATTGGAATCTTTGAACAGGCGAGCACACAAACAGATCCGGATCGGCAGAGGCAACTGCTCACCTTCGTTGTTTCCGGAGCCGGTTATATCGGTGTTCAGTTAGTGGCAGAATTGAGAGATTTCATCTTTAGAAATTTGATTCGTTTCTACAAGAGGATTGATCCGCGCCACATCAGCATCATTCTGATTGAGGCCGAACCGAAAATTGTTTCAGAGCTGGACCCGAAACTCAGTGCTTATGCGATGAAGCAACTCCAGCAGATGGGGGTTGAAATGAGGCTTGGATCACACGTTACGCGTGTCTGGGAAGGTCACATTGAAATTAATGGCAAAGAAGTGGTGCCCACGGAAACCGTTATCTGGGTGGCTGGCATCGTGGCCAACCCGCGGATAGCGGAACTCGATGCGAAAAGGGATGCTCTGGGCCGCATTTTGGTCAACCCATACATGGAGGCTCCTGAGTTCCCCGGTGTGTATGCTGCCGGTGATTGTGCCCATTTTGAGGACCCTAAATCGGGCAAGCCTGCACCACCTCGAGCCTATAACGCCGTGCGCCAGGCAAAGATCGTTGCCTACAATATTCTGGCTGAGATCCGTGGGATGGAGAAAAAGCCCTACTGTTACTCCGGCACCCCAGAAATCCTCTGCCTGGGTTCCTCCAAGGCGAGTCTGTGCTTACATGGGGTAAGGCTTTATGGTTTTTGGGCACGTTTAATCTGGCTTGTGATTTATTCCTCCCTGGTTACGGGAACGTATAATCGCGTGAGGGTCTTAACAGACTGGCTATTGTCTCTCTTATTTGGCCGCGATATCACCTTCCTCAAATTGGTGAAATAGTCCTCACTCATCCCACTGGCCATTGAAATGAAACTCTCGGAAGAGGTGGTTGCAAAAAATGTGAACCCGTCTTCAAATTATCCAAGGGTGAGTTTTTGATAAAGAAGCCCATACCTGATGCCATGGCAACTGATCCATGCAGAAGGACACCCCATCTCTTCCATAGTTTTATAGAGGATTGCTCCACCGGCCAGGATCACATCCGCACGGGCTGGAGCCAGGCCCGGAATCTCTCTTCGTTCCTGAATCGTTTTGGAGCGATAGAGAGATAACTGTCTTCCCAATGCTTCCCGCTTTAATTCAAAATGATGGATCTTTTCCGGAACGAATTCCTTTAATTCCATTTCAACAGAGGCTAAGGTTGTGGCCGTTCCTCCAACGGCCACCATGGAGAAGGGTTCCTCTGAATGAGGAATATGGATGAGCCATTCCTGAATTTTTTCTTCCATCTTCTCCCACTCATCGTCTTGGACAGGATCTGAAAGCAGAAATGTTTCGGTGAAACGGACTGACCCGAGTGGAAGGCTTACCCATTGGGCAATTCGATTTCCTTTTCCCAGGATGAATTCCGTGCTTCCCCCACCCACATCCACCACGAGGATCGATTTTTTCACCTCTCCCAAATCCTTTGCCACAGCCAAATAAGAGAGTCGAGCTTCTTCTTCTCCGGAGATGATCTCAATGGAGAGATCGAGTTTTTCTTTGATCAATTTTAAAAAATCTTCTGAGTTTTTAGCTTCCCTGAGCGCGCTCGTCCCAACGGCAAAGGTTTTTCCGACCTCCATGGCCTGACACTTTTCTAAATATTGAGCTAATGTTTGAAGTCCTCTCTTCGTCGCTTCTTCAGAAAGAACTCCATTTTTTTGAACGCCCTCTCCCAATCGGACGATGGTTTCGATCTCTAACAGAGGTTTTAATTTCCTATGATCGACCTCTGCAATGAGGAGAAGGATGGTATTCGTTCCGATGTCAATGGAGGCCACCCTTTCAGGAGAAGTAGGGGCGGATTTCACGGCAGAGCACCTCAGGGTAGATGTTTGTTGTGAGTTCGGATTGGAGGACCTCGAAGGAGGTCCAGTCGTTCAGGTAATAGGGCTGGATGGGAGTTCTGGAGATGATCCGGATGAGAAGCTGGTGAGAACCTTCCCCAAAGATGGAATAGATGGCGAAATTGAAACTGTTCAGGTTCTTATCCTCATAATATTTCAGGGTCGAGACAATCCCTCTGGCCAGAGAGGCGATCTCCGCTTTGTCCAGAGTGGTCATCGATTCATGGCCTTCCACGACACCGCAGACCTCATTAAACCCGATAGGGGCAAAAGAGACGAACCAGTGGACCCTTCCGGAAGCGGCAATGAACCTTTCTCCCAGTCCCTCTTCCATACGGATAAGATCGTTCCAGTAAAGAGACTTATTTCTCTCGTAATAGGAAGAACAGGCATCGATCAACCATTCCATCTCATTGGTCGGAATGGGATCGCCGATGACTTGAAGATGGGGATGAAGGATGCTGCTTCCCCCAGGAAGGAGAAAATTTTGACTGATTTGCCAGAAGCGGGCATTGGGATCGTAGGACATCGTCTTCCGAATGATTTCAACGGCTACTGAAAATCCTTCTTCATAGATGTCAGGCGTGAATTGATGGAGGTCGAGAAAATGTTCCTCACAGAGGACGACCACACTCCCATAGGTTCCTGCGGGAAAGAGATTCGGAAAACCGACTGCTCGCCCCATTGCAAGCCTTCCTTCCGGTGCAATCTCTTTTAAGAATTTGGGTGTCTTCAGGAGGACATTCTCCGGACAGAAGATACACCCCCTCGACTCCCCGATCATCTGAGAAAAATCAAATTTGCCTTTTGAGGGAAGGGACCAGGTGATGATCCGGCTTCTTCTTTTCGTCAGGGGATCGATTCGGACTTCTGTCGGGACCGAGACCGATTCAAACCCGTTGAGGGGCGAATGAAAGTCAGATTGGAGATGGTATCGCTCAAATTTGATTTCCATCGACTACTTAGCTTCGCTATTGGAATACTGGAATAATGCGGTAATGGAATGATGGGTTAAAATTAATTTTTTCCTTTGAGAACTCATTATTCCATTTTTCCAACATTCCATCATTCCAGGTGTGCCTTATTTATTTTCGGCGATGAATCTACGGATCGAGCGGTCATAGGTTCTCTCCCCTTCGGAAGTGAAGAGACAACCGGGGAGTTGCTTCATCCTCCAGTGATAGGTAATACATTCACAGCATCTTCCCTTCCGGTCACAGGGTTCGTAGGTGCAGGTGCATCGGGATTTGTTCTGTTCGATATTGCACTCCAACATCTTTTAATCTCCTCCCTTTTAAGCTCAATAAGGAGGGTTCAAGGATTCCAGGGTTCGAGGGTCCCAGTGAAAGGATGATTCCTCGAATGATTGTTTTTATCTTTTTTTTCCACTCGACTCCTTGAACCCTTGACTCCCCGAACCCTTTATTTTTTCGAGGACGGCGGCGGCCAGAAGCGGAAACATCAATTCGTGATGGCCGATCAGGGTGTAGCCTTTTCCTCCTTTCAGGGTCGGCCTTTTGACCACATTGAGGGAAGGCCGATAGTGGTGAATGAAGTCCATATTCACCGTGGTGAGGTTGAGGAGGGGATGCCCCAGATTCCTCGCAAGGGCAAGGGCCTTTAAAAAGACCTCGGGGAGGATGACGGCCGAACCCAGATTGATGAAAACCCCCTTCTCAAGTTGAGAGACAAGGGAGGCGAAGGTGCGAAAATCCTGAAGGCTTCCCTTTCCGATGGCCGAACCGTCTGCGGAAGGCCCCATGTGATTGATATCCGTTCCAATGGCGATATGGACGGTGATTGGAACTCCCAGTTTCTGGCCGGCGGCAAGAAGGGAGTGGCGCTTATATGGAAAATTTCCGGTGAGGATTGTCCGACCAATTGATTCGCCGATGCCCCATCCTTTCTGAGCTCCCTCCCGGATGGCATGGTTGATGGTCTCGTGAGTCTCTTTGACCATCCCGAAGGTTCCCCTGGAGAGTTCCTCATCGACCTCCTCGGAGGTGTGGCCGGCCATGGCAATCTCCACATCATGGACCAGACAGGCGCCATTCATCGCAATCCCTTTGAGCACGCCTTTTTCCATCCAGTCGATGAGGATGGGATTGAGCCCAACCTTGATGGGATGGGCCCCCATTCCCAGAAGAACCATTTTTTTTTGCCGGACTGCTTTTGCGATTCGTTCCACCACCTCTCTGAACTCTTTTCCGGCGAGAATCCCGGGAAGGGAATTGAGAAAGTCGGTCAGCATTCCCCTGTTCCTCCAGGGTCTGGCAAAGAGGAGTTTTTTGACCTTATGTCTCTTTTGCTTCAGGGAGGTGAATGTGACCCGGTTAAGATCCAGAGGCTTTATTCTATGTTTCATCATCATCCTCTCAAAACTTATTTATCGGGAGGCATTCCCCCGTAGGTGGCGGGATTGTTCAAAAAGAGATAGTGTTCCACCAGTTCGCAGAGGA
>DYHU01000007.1:18469-30063 GCA_020724025.1 Syntrophorhabdus sp.
GCCGCGCTTCCCCCATTTCCGAAGAAGAAGAGTTTGTTGCCCGCCTCGAAACAATGGGAGATCAGTTTGATCGCATCGAGGAGCCTGTAGAGGTTCTCCTTCAGGAAACGGTTTTTGACCTCGGCGCTTTCCTTGAATCTCTTCTGGATGATATTTTCCATAATGTCAAAATATTATACTTCATTTCCGGCCCTGTCAAGGACACCTTTCCCCTCACCCCAGTGGCATCCCGCCTGGCGGGATGGCCACCAGAGAGGGAGGGGGTGAGGGGGGGATTTTCCAGCGACGGTTGAGCCATGTCCACTGGCCGGGGTATTGCCTCACCGTATCTTCAATCACCCGGGTAAATTTCACTGTCAGAGTCTCTATATCCTTCTCCAGATGGGGTGTTCTCTCTATGGCGATGGGAGGGCCGATGACAAGTCTCCGGGGAATTCCGCCATCTCTCAGAATGAACATCGGTAAAATCGGGGCGCCCGTCTTCAGGGAGAGGATAGCCGGGCCCGCCGGGGTGAAGGCGACCTGTCCGAAAAAGGGAGTGGGGATGCCTCCACGCCTCTGTTGCTCATCCGCGATGAGATAGAGAATCTCATTGCGGCGGAGGCAGTTCAAAGATTTTTTAAGGGATGAGATGATGGGTTTTAGAGGAAATGGGTTCTGTCCCAGACTTCGTTGAAAGTCCCCCAGCCTCTTCCAGAGTTTTGGGTAATTGCCTTCATTGAACATCAGATTGAATCGATATCCCTCCAGAGAGAGCCTTGTCCCTACTAATGTGAATGGCCCCAGATGGATGCCGAGGGCGATGACTCCTTTTCCCTGAGCGAGGGCCGATCTTAGATATTCCTCTCCCGAGATATCGATTTTAAGAAGAAATTGCTCAAAAGGATGGACACAGGCATAAACCGATTCCAAAGGGGTCAGTGTAAAATTAAAAAAGACTTCCCTGGCGAGATTGGCAATCTCCTCAGAATTTTTTTCTTTTCCAAAGGCAATGGTGAGATTTTGGATCACCCTTTCCCTGTACTTTTTAATCAGGTAGAAAACAGTGGTTCCCAGGAACTTTGAGATAGGGAGGAGAGCATCGGATGGTAAACGACGAAGGAGGATGATCATGCAGGTCAGGAGACCATTGATCAGGACATCGCCAACACGATGCCATATTTTTGAACCACTCTTCTTCATGAGATGCCGTGACAAGAACCGATTTCAATCTCCCATCAACCATAGAAGATTTCCATCAGAATTTCAACAGATATCGCTTTGGATCTGCTCTCGAGAACATTGATCTTGAGGACCAATTTGATTATTATTATCTAAATTGAGCGATTTTTCGTTATTAATTAGAGTCTGTTTATAAATTCCGTTATTCCGTCATACCGGACTTGAGGAGCCTGCCCCGTACTTGATACGGGGGCATCCAGGGGCCATCCCGACGAAAGTCGGGAACCATCTCAAAGACTGGGTCCCGGTTTTCACCGGGAACCCTGGATTCCGGCTTTCGCCGGAATGACGACCTTTTTGGAAACCGTTAGTTTATAAACAGACACTAATTACATGAAAGATACTGGATTCCTGCTGGAGTTTATCCCGTACTTTGTTATGGGGCAGGAATGACGACTATCGACCACTGAATAAAAATGTCATTCCCGTGAAAACGGGAATCCAGAAGGCTTTATCTTTTAAAATAGTATCAAGAATCGCTCAATTTAGGTATTATTTTCTATTCCAGAATAATATTCTATGAAAAAGGAGCCTATGCTCAGATCGAGAGTTGAGAAGGTTTCAAGTTATTTTTCCATCTTGCTCCAGCGCATCGCCTCTTCGGGCAGGTCCTCCCTTGCCTTTTTCATTTGTGCGCTGGTTTTGATCCTCCTCTACAGGGTCCAACTCACATGGGCTCTTTTCACCCATTCAATCAGACCCTTTGATTTCAACCCCTCAGCCCATCCCATATGGTTTATGGTGAGGTATTTCCCTTATGATCTTGCCCTCCTTTTTATCTGTTTCCTGCTCTCGTGGCTGGTTTCTCATGTTTCCATCCTCGTGAAGAAAAGACAAATCCGAATGTTTTTTACCATTTCGGGATTCATTCTTTTACATCCCTTTCTCATCTCTCTCTTTCTCATCCATGGGGGCCACACACGCCTTCTCTTCGAGGCTCAGACAGGACTGAGCTATTTCGTCATCCAGGAGCTCTTCCTCAATGTCCCGTTCGTTGAACTCGTTAAATTCGTTGATTGGAAGGATGGGTTATTCTTACTGATTCCCATCGGACTTTTCTGGGGAGTCCTGCTCCTGCGGCTCGCCTTCAGGGTGAGGATATTCAAGGCGTCCATTGGGTTGATTATTCTTCTTTCCCTCTTTTCCATCATCGGGATGAGTTCAAAAAGGGGCGATCTTCCTGCTGAAATCCGGCTAAACCCGGCCATCTTTCTTCTTTCCGATATTGCTGAACAGGGAATATTTAAGACTTCTCCTGGGGACGGATATATCAAAATAGTTAAGGAAGGTGAGCTGAGTATTCAGCCCAGCGGGATGGATTACCGGGATCAAGTTAAACCGCTAAAGTTCCTTCCCCCCAAAAAAGACCATCCGTGGAATATCGTTTTCTTCATCATGGAGTCCGTGGGCAGCCGGTATATCTTTGATACGGACCAAGGCCATCCCATGCCCATGCCCTTTCTGCACGGATTGGCAAAGGAGAGCTGGCATCTGAAGAAACACTATACCTCGTCAAACATCAGCACGAAGGCAATTTTCTCGTTGCTCAGCGGAGTTTACGATTTCTTCCATCAGGAGACCTTTGGGGCCCGTCCGGATGCCAGTGTCCCGTCCCTCCATAACTTCCTGACCAAGGATTACGAAAGTTTTCTGGTCACGCCTTCCCCCATCCAGTGGTATTTCCCAACGGCCTTTGTAAAAAATAGCGGGCTCACGGAGATGCACCACTTCGAAAACTTAAACCTTAAGGCAAGGGAGGAAAAACATTCCCTCGGCCGTTATGTCGGGAGGGATGAGGTTCAGACCATCGACTTTTTCAACCGGAGAATCCGACAAGCAAGGGAGCCTTTTTTAGGCATCTATCTCAGTTTTACCGCCCATCTCCCTTATTTTGATTACGGGCCGGATTACCGTATCGTCAATCCGGATGAGCGTATGATCAGCCGTTATTACAATAACCTCAACCTCCTGGACAACATGTTAAAGCGTGTCTATGAGAATCTAAAAAAAGAGGGATTGCTGGAACGGACGATCTTCGTCATCGTGGGGGATCACGGGCAAGCCTTCGGCCAACACCATTCCGATAACTATATGCACCACCGGTACAGTTATAATGAAAATCTGGAAACGCCCGTGATCATTTATCAGCCCGCCCTTTTTAAACCGAGGGCCTTTGAGGTTCCGACAAGCCATGTCGATATCCTGCCCACCCTTTTAGATGCGATGAGGATTCCTTATTCTCCTGAGCTCATGGACGGGGAATCCCTGTTTCATCATCGGTTAAGCCGGAAATATATATTCGTTTACGGGCATGAAGGGACGATTTCAGCCATCGACCGGCAGTGGATTAAAGTTCAATACTCTTTCAAAAAGAAGAGATGCTGGACCTTCAACTTAAAAGCCGACCCGGATGAGAAACATCCTCTTGACTGCTCCTCCTACGGAGGCCAGCTTGAAGCCTTACGGAGGTTTACGGGTTTTCACGATGCAAGTCTCGTCAGATATAATGAGTCAATAAAGGAGAAGAAAAAGGTATCCGAAGTGCCTGCGCCCCGGTTGGCCAAAGAATCCCCTTGACATATGCCCCATATTTGGTACAACCGATTCCGAATGGTTGATATTTCATTTGTTCTGAACGTCGTATTTTATCGCTCCGAGTCTGGCAATGAGCCGGTCAGGGAATGGCGCAAAGAACTTCCGAGAGAGGATAGACGACAGATAGGCGAAGACATTAAAACTGTGCAAATAGGATGGCCTCTTGGGATGCCGCTGACAAGGAAGATTGACAGGGATTTATGGTAAGTTCGTACTGCATTGGAAAGTGGTATTGCGAGAGTATTTTTCACGGTGGACAGAGAATACATGATCTTACTGCATGGATTCATAAAAAAATCTCGGAAGACACCGCAAAATGAACTTAAGACAGCACTGACTCGTCTTGGAAATTATAAGAGAGGCAAGAAATGAAAAACAAACATTTGGGTTCCAGTTTCGATGGTTTATTTGAGGAAGAAGGTCTGCGGGCGGAAACGGAAGCCGCAGCAATTAAGAGAGTCATCGCTTATCAGATTGGAATGGAGATGAAAAGGGCAAAACTGACAAAATCTGCTATGGCAGAGAAAATGCGTACCAGCCGTTCTGCGTTGGACAGGCTGCTTGATCCTGCCAATGTCTCCAATACGTTGCAGACGATCGAGAAAGCGGCTCTTGCCTTGGGAAAGAACCTTAAAATTAAACTGGCCTAACACCGGCCCCGAATCTGAAACTCGATCTTCTTGTCCATCGCTACTCGTGCCATGAAGACATTTGTTTCTGACCTAAAGCAGCACTGGGATGATCGACCATTCATATGGAGCGAGTTCAGAGAAGGTTTTGCGAAGCAAGTCCGTTTCCCTACAAATGCTAAAATCCTCGTATTCGGTCCCCATCCCGATGACCCTGAAAGCGTCTCCATCACCTGCAGAATCTTGATGCGTTTGGGTTGCGATATCTGGGCTACGATTGTGACCATGAGCCCATCTGGTGTGGAGGATGAGTACGCCCAAAGACGGCAGAATAACGACTCTATTGATTTAGAGAAAAAAAAGATTGACATCCGGCGAAGAGAGCAGACCTTGGCAATCGAGAGGTTTGGATTGTCCCTGGATAGACTTACCTTCCTTTGTATAGAGGAAAACAAGGGGCTCGATGTTCCTCATAACTCAGCCAAGATGAGGGACCATCTCCTGTCCGTGGCGCCGGATATTGTCATCATGCCTATCGGTAAAGATCCGAATCAGACACACGCACGCGTCTATCAGGTTTTTCGGGAAAATGCCAAAGACCTTACGCTCAAGAAAGAAAAACCCGTTGTCGCTTTATATAACGAAGATCCAAAAACTCTTGAGATACGTCATGACCTGTTTGTCCTTTTTGGTGAAGAAAGTGCAGACTGGAAAAGGGTATTGCTGAGGATCCACCATTCTCAACACCAGAGAAATATGAACAGTCGCGGTATGGGTTTCGATGAACGCATTCTCCATATGAACAATTTGAGTTATAAACGTCTTCAGAAAATGTTGCCCAATGCGGATAGTCCGGCCAAATATGCAGAGGTATTTGAAATAGAGTTATTTGATTTTCCCCCTCTAAGGGCTAAATAATAGTTAAGTGCAGGAGCATGATATTTGTGGCCGGATATGTTAAAATTCGAACCCAAAAAATGGGAAAGGTGCACGATGACCCTCTACGAAGAAATTAAGGAAATGATTAAGGCTGAACTTGCCCTGGACGATGAAGTCGTCGTACCCGAAGCCCACCTGCAAGATGATCTGGGAGCTGACTCCCTGGGACTTCTGAGTCTGGCTGAGGCCATTGATATACGTTACGGCTTACAGCTGCAGGGCGATGACCTTGCGGATATTCCTAATGTGGGAGAACTCGTGAAATTGGTAGAATCAAAAATCGCTTTAAAGTCCTAACCCGATTTTTTCTAATCCATCGTGAATTCTCATTAAAGGAGATCGTGCATGGAATATCCTAAAATAATCAAATTGCCGCTGGAGCAATATGCCGTCAAGCCTAACCTTCGGGATTATTTTAAGATGGTCAAGGAATTTAGTTGGGATAAAGTTTCTCTGGAGTTAGACTGGTTCGACAGTGAACGTATCAACTTGGCTCATGTGGCCATCGACTCACACCTTAAAACAGATCGGAGAAACAAGAAGGCCCTGATATGGGAAAGCAAAAGGGGCGAGGAAGAAAAGTACACCTTCCAGGATCTTTCGAGACTGAGCAACAAGTTCGCCAATGTCCTTGTCAGAAACCTGGGTGTCCGGAAAGGAGACCGGGTCTTCTTTTTCTTAGAGCGGGTCCCGGAGATCTATATCGGCATTCTTGGAACGCTTAAAGCGGGCGGCGTGATCGGTCCGCTCTTTTCCGCTTTTGGACCGGATGCCGTTAGAGACCGGGTGGCGGATAGCGAAGCAAACGTATTAATCACCAGTCCCTCTCTCATGAAGAAAATCAACGAGGTGATCCCTGAACTCCCTGCTCTTGAACATATTATTCTGGTCCGCCGGGGAGAAGGAAAGGTTGACCTTAAAGGTTTATTTTATGATGAGGTGATGGCCGAGGCCTCTGAAGCCTTCGATATTGTTAAAACTCACAAAGAAGATTACGCCATTATGCACTACACCTCCGGCACAACGGGAAAACCAAAGGGAGCTGTCCATGTCCATGGAGCCGCGGTGGGCCATTACGCCACCGCTAAATACGTTCTGGATCTCCAGGAGAAAGATACCTACTGGTGCACGGCAGACCCAGGTTGGGTCACCGGGACCTCTTACGGGATGTTTGGTCCCTGGTTGAATGGAGCCACTCAAGTTGTTTATGAAGGAGGGTTCAGTGCGAAACACTGGTACAGCTTCCTTGAACGGAGGAAAGTGACCATTTGGTACACAGCACCTACAGCCATCCGGATGCTCATGAAAGCAGGGAACGAGCTTCCACGGCAGCATGGTTTTGATTCATTGCGTCACCTGTACAGTGTGGGGGAGCCTCTCAACCCTGAGGCCGTTGTCTGGGGGAAGGAGATCTTTGGAAAAGCTTTCCACGATAACTGGTGGCAGACGGAGACCGGGGCGATCATGATCGCCAACTACCCGATTCAGGACATTAAGCCTGGTTCCATGGGAAGACCTTTCCCCGGGATTCATGCAGGAATCGTGGATGACAACTTCAATGAGCTCCCCCCCGGCGAAGAAGGAAACCTGGCCCTCAGGCCCGGGTGGCCTTCCATGTTCCGTACCTATTGGAAAAAAGAAGAATTGTATCAATCCCGATTCAAGAATGGGTGGTACATCACAGGGGACAGGGCGAGAAAGGATGAAGAGGGCTACTACTGGTTTGTGGGTCGGACCGACGATGTGATCAACACGGCAGGACACCTGGTGGGTCCTTTTGAGGTGGAATCGGTTCTCATAGAACATCCTGCTGTTGCAGAAGCAGGTGTGATTGGTAAACCGGACCCGATCGCCATGGAGGTCGTTAAGGCCTTTGTCTCCTTGAAAGACGGTTACCCCCCCTCAGAAGAATTGCGGCATGACATCCAAAAATTTGTAATGAAGCGGCTCTCCAGCACTGCGGCTCCCCGTGAAATTGAGTTCATCCCCACGTTGCCCAAGACGAGGAGTGGAAAGATCATGCGGAGGCTGCTGAAGGCCAAGGAACTCGGGCTACCCTTGGGGGACACCTCGACCATGGAAGAGGATTGAGATTGGAGACGCGAATGTTAACCCCACAGGAATTTTTTGACCTAAACGGTTTTGAACATCAAGGGCTCTTCTCAAAAGACGAAGCTGTATGGACGGCACTGAATCGTCTGAACGACTATCTTTCTGCCTTCTTCCAGAAACCTTGGCCGCTATCCAAGATAACAGGCCTCATCGACAAACCCCTTGTGATTTATAACGGTGAAGTGCGAAATGACCTTGAGATAGAAACGTCAGGTCCCCAGAATTCGATTCGAGTCTCCATGAAAAGAGAAATCGTAAAAGAGGCGGCTGTGATTTTGCCCGGAGCATACCTTTCCAATGACAAAATCATCATCGGGCCGGGAACGATCGTTGAGCCGGGTGCGTTTATTAAGGGACCGGTGATCATTGGGAATCACTCTGAAATTCGACAGGGAGCTTATATCCGGGGGGATTGCATCGTAGGGGACCGATGTGTTGTCGGACACACGACGGAGGTGAAAGGTTCTATTCTGTTGAATGGCGCAAAGGCAGCACATTTTGCCTATGTGGGTGATAGCATTTTAGGGAAAGACGTGAATCTCGGTGCGGGAACAAAGCTTGCTAACCTGAAAATGATCCCTGGGTCGATTACGGTTACCGTGGACAAGAAGCGGTACGATACGGGACGGCGTAAGCTGGGGGCGATCCTGGGTGACCATACAGAAACCGGGTGCAACTCAGTCGCTTCTCCTGGCACTCTGATGGGTCCGGATTCCATTGTTTATTCCGGTGTTGCGGTGCCGGGGGGATATTATCCGAGTCGAACCGTTGTCATGCCTTCCCAGGGCTCTCTTCGGATATACAGCACGAAGCGTTAAACCAGAACCCTAACCTGACAGACAGAAGTGGATCAAGCCCGCCCTTAAAGATCCTATTCATTTCCTATGGGTTGCCAATCAAAGGTTCCACCGTAACCTTTACGCCCGATTTGAAGTTATCGGATGTGAAAGTTGACGACTATGTAGGCGTTATCATTGCCTGCATGGCCGGCGGAGCATTACCTTACACGTCAGTTCCTCCTATAGCTGTTTCGATAGCTAAAGAAGCTGTAACCCAAGGAAAACCAGTGGCTGCTTCACATGGTTCCGTTATCGTCTTAGCGGAAGCAGGGTTTTTGGCAGGCAAACGTTATGCCTTCCGGGTTGATCCACTCGGAATTGGCCGGCGTCCGGATGACAGATTCACCGGGGCAATCTATGGCGGCACGGGGGTTGTGCAAGATGGAAATATTATTACTTGTGGTGTTTGCCCTCAGGGTTCAGCAAGTTATGGCTTCAATGACTGCACCACCGAGCTCACCCAGGCATTCATAACTGCGCTTACCACCAAGAAGTAACCATAGACAATAAATGGAGTGAGGCCTACAGGGACTGTTGCAGAAATCCATTTCATCCTTCGACAAGCTTGTCCTGAGTCCCGCACTGCGCGGGATTCACCCTTCGAGACCCTCAGGGCGAACGGTTGATTTGGTCAACCCCCTGTACAGAGTTAGACGTCTTGACGTTTAGACGTCATACTGTTATACTGGCACAACTACATTAGGAGGTAACAATATGGCTACCCAGGTTAAACGCGCCACAATATATTTAGATTCCGATTTACATAAGGCTCTGCGGTTGAAAGCAGTTGAAACCTCTCGATCAGTATCAGAGCTTGTAAATAATGCCGTCAGAGAAACTCTTGCGGAGGACGCAGAGGATATTGCAGCGTTCGAAGAAAGGGTTAGGGAGCCTTTGATTAGCTATGATGAAATGGTCAAAAGGCTAAAAAAAGATGGCCGTATATAAAGTCCATTTCAGAGAATCCGTAGAGAAAGACCTCAGTACAATACCAAAGAAGGATTTGAAGAGAATTCTCCAACGGATCAAGATGCTTGCAGACAACCCCAAGCCATCAGGCTGCGAGAAGTTGACCGGTCAAGAAAGGTATCGTGTCCGTCAAGGACAATATCGTATCGTATATTCTATCCAAGACTACGAGCTTTCTGTCTGGATAGTGAAAGGTGGACATCGTAAAGACATTTATCGTTGAAGCAAACAAACGGCTCCACCGTCGATTAGCTCATTTTTGACCCGTCATCTTTTGCTCCCCCTATTTCTTTCTTGTCGAAAAAGGGGGACATCCTATATTGATCCTGTCAAGGGGCGAAAACGAATTTCAGGGACGGAGACGCCCCGATTGGCGGAGGCCAGACCCCCTTGATGTAGGATGGCATACCACCTGTGAGTGAAGGAGAACGATTAAAATTGGTGAAAGAGGTCTATGAAATTCTGAGGAAATGAGGTGATCTGTTTGAATCCACGTGAAATTCCAAACTATTGGGAAGGTAATTGTTTTGGCTGTTCAAAAACAAATACAAGAGGTTTACAACTTCGATTTTGGAAGTCTGAGAAGGGCTGTTTCACCAACCCTTGACAATGATACCAGTAAAAGATTGGAGGTTGATCATGGCTCTGAAAAATGACCGATATACTTATCGAGTAACCTGGTCTGAAGATGATAATGAGTACGTAGGTTTATGCGCTGAATTTCCAAGCTTGAGTTGGCTGTCTAAGAAACCGGAGGCAGCTTTAAAAGGAATCCGTAAATTAGTTGAAGATGTCGTAAAGGATATGCAGAACGAAGGTGAAGCCGTTCCCGAACCAATCGCCTGCAGGCATTATAGTGGCAAATTCATAGTACGGGTTCCTCCCCAAGTTCATCGAAAACTCGCAATCCAAGCAGCCGAATCTGGAGTCAGTCTGAATCGTCTTACCAGTTCAAAGTTAAGTCAATAAGGCTTTCCACATAACACTCATCGTTTCCCCTTATCTTTCTTATTTCCTATTTCTCAATTCTCAATTTTTGAATCTCTTTCTGGACATCCTTCCACATATGGCCGTGTAAGGTCAGGGGCAGTTTACAAAAAGGACAGGTGAGAACCGCCCCTTCGAACAATTCCTCCAGGGAGTAATCTTTTTTACGGCCGCAGACCGGGCAACTAAAGGGTATTTTTCCCATGAGATTGCTTCGTTGCTCTGCTCCTCGCAATGACAAATCATTTATTACGTTTGTATTAGCTTATGCCCAGATGCCGGGAATGGGTTTTCCACAGTACTTACACTTTCCAGCTTTGAGGTTGATCTCCCCTACCATATATCCCGTTCGCTGGATGATCATCTTTTTACACTTCGGGCAGAAGGTGTTTTCAGCCTCATGGCCTGGAATATTTCCGATATAGACATACTCCAGCCCTGCGGATAAAGCCACTGCCCGGGCCTTCTCAAGTGTTGAAACAGGGGTTGGAGGCAGGGTCCTCAGTTTATATAAAGGGTAGAACCTTGAAAAATGGACCGGAGTCTCCGCGCCCAATTCTTTCTTTATCCACAGGCACATCTCTCTGACCAGGAACATCTCATCATTCTTCGTGGGAATCATCAGATTCGTAATCTCCAGATGAACTTTCTCTTCTTTCAGAATCTTCAATGTCTCAAGGACCGGATTGAGTTCCCCATTGCACAATTCACGATAGAAGGGTTCTGAAAAACCTTTCAGATCAATGTTGGCCGCATCCAGTACCTTACATAGATTCCGGAGCGGGGCGGGATTGATGAAGCCATTCGAATGAGTCACATTGAGGAGCCCCGCCTTCTTGGTGAGCTGGGCAATGTCTGACAAATACTCGTAGAAGATGGTGGGCTCGACATAGGTGTAAGCGATCGAATGGGCGCCTACCTCTTTGGCCTTCTTCACGATCGTTTCCGGCGGGACATCATAACTGAACACATCCTCGGGAGAGGCCTGGGAGATCTCCCAGTTCTGACAGAACTTGCACTGGAAATTGCATCCTGCCGTGGCCAGAGAGAAGGAGATCGTGCCTGGCAGAATGTGAAAGAAGGGTTTCTTCTCGATCGGATCTGGATGGATCGCACAGGGATTTCCGTAAACCAGGCTGTAATATTTTCCGTCCCGGTTCTCCCGCACCCTGCAAAGGCCTCTCTTCCCCCTGGAGACGCGGCACTGATGGGGACAGAGTTCGCACCGGATGTCTCCTCCCTCGAGTGGCGTATAAAGCGAAGAAAGTTTCGTCCTGATGAGGCCTTTCTTCATCCCTTGAGC
>DYHU01000670.1 GCA_020724025.1 Syntrophorhabdus sp.
TTGAAGAAATCCCTGGCCTGAAGGAGGCCAAGGAGATCAAGGAGACCGCCGATAAAGTAAAGAATATAACGAAACTTCTAAAGTAGGCAGGCATGTCCTGTTTTAATCCCCAGAGATAAATGCCCGTGTCTTACCCTTCACCCCTTGATTGACCACGGAACCCGGCCATCTTCCCGTCAGAACATCTGAAACATTTTGGGCAGTTCTCCGTTTCAATTCACTGATCGACTCTTCGGAATAGAAACCGACATGCGGAGAGAGAATGACATTTTCCATTCTGAGCATGGGATTTCCGGAATCGGGTGGCTCTTTCTCCAGCACATCGAGTCCCGCACCAGTGATGAGACCTTCTTCCAATGCTTGAATCAGAGCCTTTTCATCGACAATGGGCCCCCTTGAGGTATTGATCAGAAGAGGTTTCTTTTCCATTTTTTGGAACTCTTTTTCCCCGATCAGATGGCGGGTGGCATCATTTAAGGGACAATGGATGGAGATGAAGTCTGATTCCTTTAAGACGGCATCGAGATTCTTCAACTCAATTCCCTGGGGGCTGGTTTGGAGGTAGGGGTCAAAGGCAATCACACGAACCCCAAAAGAGGAGAGCTTCTTTGCCACTTCGAGGCCGATCTTTCCGGACCCGATGAGGCCCAGCGTCTTACCCCTGATCCGGTGGATGGGGACCCCAAAACGGAAATCCCACTGGCCGGATTTTACCTTCCCATTGAAGAAGACCGTTTTTCTCATCAGGGACAGGATTAAAGCGATTGTATGATCGGAAACCTCATCGATACAGTAATCCGGGACATTGGCAACAATAATTCCAAGATCGGTGGCGGCCTTGAGATCGATGGAGTCCACGCCGACTCCATAACGGGCGGCGACCTTGCATTTTGGAAGATGCTCAAAAACCCTTCGGGTCAGGAGTGCATATTGGTTCAGGAGTCCGTCCGCCTCTTTGCAGGCCCCGATCAGTTCTTCCTCTTCCTTTAATTGAGCTAAACATAATTCTGCCCCGATTTGACCCAATTCTTCTTTTTCCTCTTCAATGGAGCCATGGTCACAATCGGTGATGACCACCTGATAGGGGGGTTGTTTCATTTTAGCCTCTCTTCTACGGGACCAAGATCACCTTGGCGGCCTGAAGGTTTTCCAATAAAC
>DYHU01000671.1 GCA_020724025.1 Syntrophorhabdus sp.
CCATATAATAGAAATCTTCAAGCAGAACGACATCCCCTCCCAGGCCAGCCATAAAAGAGGTGACCAGAGGTCTATTGTCGAGGTCATAGAGAGAAGCCCGAACCTCATGAACCAGATTTCCACCGCGCATGGCCCCGCCATAAGAAGTGCTGGTTTCAATACATGCGATCGCCTTCACTTTCGAGAAGGCTTCTGCGATCTGTGTGGTGGGCCAGGGTCGAACCCAGCGAGGCCTCACCATACCCGCCTTCACCCCCTGACTCCTGAGGTGATTAATGGCTGACTTGCAGGTATTGGCATGAGCCCCTTGAATGAAGAATCCGATCTCTGCATCCTCCAACTTATATTTTTCAAGATAAGGGTCGTAATTTCGCTTAAAGATACGGTTAAAGTCGTCAGTGGCCTCTTCGATCACCTTCGGGACTTCTAAAAAGGTCATTGCCCTTTGTGCGTCCATCGGCGCTCCCTGGTCTGGTCGGATTTGAGGTCCATGCGAGACCGGACAGAGAGGATTGAGCGGGTGAGGGGCCTTATAGGGAGGCAAAAATTCCCTGACCTGGGAAAGTTCTGGAAGGATCACTTTGTCCGGGATATGGGAAAGGAAATAACCGTCCTGACAGACGAATTGGGGCAACATGATGCGAGGGTCTTCCCCTACCCGAAAGTTGATCAGCGTATTGTCGAAAATTTCCTGAGGGGTGGCTGCCCAACCCATCAGCCAGCCCTGATCTCTGGCAGACATGGCATCGGTGTGTTCCGAACCGAAATCACCAGGGGGATCAAGAGTTCTATCCGCAATGGCCATTTGAATGGGATAACGACCACCTGCTGCCGGACTATAGACCTCAAAGGCATAGGTCACGCCGACTCCGGAACTACCGGTGTAGGCACGGGCTCCGGCGGCGGAAGCTCCTAGGACGACCGAGACCTGTGCATGTTCCCCTTCGCCATGGATGAATTCCGCATCGAGTTCACCGTTGGCAACCATTCTGGCCAGTTCCATCATGATCGCTGTGTAGGGACGGATGGGATAAGAACAGATGACTTCCACTTCTGCAAATTTCGCTCCCTGGGCTGCTGCCGCGCAGCCACTGAGCAACTTCTCTTGAGCCATAACATTACCTCCTTCCTAAAATGGTTTTTCCAAACGAAAC
>DYHU01000672.1 GCA_020724025.1 Syntrophorhabdus sp.
CCTCGATATAAAGGGTGGGTTCCCTTTTTAGCTCCTCGGGCAGGTTCCGAATGACTCTTTCCTCTCCCCATATCTCAGCCTGCCCCTCCTTCGAACTCCATAAAGAATAGGGTTGAACGGGGAGGGACTTGATTTGCTCCGAGATGGAGATCTGTTCAAGGGACTCCCCGCCTGTATAGCCGAGGAGTGTGGTGATCCGCCTCCTGAACCCAAGCACTTTCGTGATGAACTTGGTAAACATGAAGCGCATGAATGGGGTTGAAGTTCCTATTGAGAGCTCTATATCGAAGAGGTGCTCAAGGGTCTCGTACACCGATCGAAATTCCGAGATCGTCCGTTTGACCATGGATTCGTTATCATGCATATCGATGATGGATCTCTTCTTCTTAACTTTGAACAGGAGCTTGATCAGCCTGTCTTTCAGGTCAAGGGATTCCATGGGGGCTGGGATGAAGACCATGTAGTGTCTCTCACCATTGACCACGCTTTCGCCGATCAGTTCTTCGATATCCTTCCAACCGAGTTTCGTATAAATATCGTAGGTTGGCTCATTGGTCGGAATGATGTTATCCAGAAGCCCCACGGCCCCTTTATTCTCTACAAACTCCTTGAAGGCCTTGAGGATCTTATTGCCCAGTCCTCGGCCACGAAAGGGAGACAGGATCTCCACATAGACCAGGTAATAACACGGGATGGGTTTTCTGAGATAAATCATATTGAGATAGCCGAGGGCATCCCCTTCTTCCGTATGGACCTCGAAGGTGTGAAAGGGCTGACTGCCGCCTTTGGGTCTGGAACGCTCAATCCTCGTTCCATGGACAGTCCTATCCATTAACTCATTGAGTCCTTCAAAGACCTCGTAGGGAAAGAGGCACTCATGACCCCGCCATTGATCTTCGAGTGTCACGTCCACGAGCGTCAGGATATCCTTGAGGCCGATTCGCGCCCTCTTAAACCTTTCCCCCATCCCTGTGACTTCTGATTTCACCGTTTTCGACCTCTCAGCCACCTCATTCTTATGGGTTTCTGGGGTAAGAGCCCAGAAACTTCATAAAAAGGACGTTATCTTTCATCTCCTTCAAGGTCTCATGAATAGGAGCGTCAGTGGCATGGCCCTCAAAATCTAAAAAGAAAATATATTCCCATGGCTTAT
>DYHU01000673.1 GCA_020724025.1 Syntrophorhabdus sp.
AGAGATCTGCTCTGCCAACCTCAAACCAGACCAGGTAATTGGCATAATAGGCCACTCCCATCTGGTCGGTCTCTGCATATCTCACCCGAACCTCAGTATCCACGGTGTCTTTCATCACAATACCTCTTTCGAATAGTCCTAATGACAGCGAATTTAACGAATGGATTGGTCAGCTATAGAGGGCTGCCTTTACAAACTGATTACTGATCACTGGTTACTGATTACTGCTTCCTGCTTATATTTCCCCATCCCCCTATCTCCCAATCCCCTCATCTCTTAAAGCCCTCTCAGAAATTCCGGTCTCAGCAAGGCTGGATCCTTCCTCTTGAGGACTTCCCGGATTCGCCGGAGGGCTTCCTCCTTCTCGTCCGGTAGGTGAATCCGAAGAGGGAGGTAATTGGAGGCGTGGTTGGAGGCAAAAAAGCATTTCGTCATATGACAATTTTTTATCATTGTCTCAAGTTCCTGGATCAACCCAAAAGGACTGGGAAGGACTAACTTTCCCGTCTCGATCTCTCTTTCTATAGGCGTTCCCGGGACGATCATCAGGGAAAGGGCGCCTATAAAATCGGGATCCATTTCGGAAAGGGCCTTTCCCGTGTCTTGGGCGTGAGTCTGACTTCCCTCCACTCCTCCGAGACCCAAAATCACTGTCACGGAAAGAAGGATTCCTGACTCCTTCACTCTTCTTGCGGCACGGATCAAATGGTCCAGGGTGGCATTCTTTTTGATCCGCTTCAATATCTCCTTGTTCCCCGACTCCAACCCCAAATAGACGATCCTCAGACCCCGTTCCCTCAGCGCCTTTAACTCCTCCACATCCTTCTGAAGGATGTCTCTTGCATTGGCATATATCCCTACTCTCTCCAGACCCCTCAGCTTCAGTTTCAGATAGTCCAGAATTCGAAGCAGTTCCTTTTGGGGGATGAACAGTGCATCTCCGTCGGCTAAAAAAACCTTCCTGACCCCTACCCCATAGGAACTGACTTCATCAATGTCCTCCCGGATCTCTTCAAAACTCTTGAACCGGAAGGTCTTCTCCCGATAGGCCCCACAGAAGGTGCACCGATTATAAGAACAGCCCACGGTCACCTGGAGGATCAGGCTCTCCGCCTCACTGGGTGGCCGAAAGATCATGCCCTCATACTTCAT
>DYHU01000674.1 GCA_020724025.1 Syntrophorhabdus sp.
GGTGAAACCAGTTCAAGGTCCTGTGGGGTTATCTTTATTCCTTCGGCCATAATGACCGCTCTTTTAATCCTGTTTTCAAGTTCCCTGATATTTCCGGGCCAGGGATAGGTCTCGAGGGCCTGAATTGCCTGGTCAGTAAATCCGGAAAGCCGTTTATTACTTTCCTCCGCAAATCTCCGGAGAAGGGCCATGGCCAGGACCACAATATCCCCTTCCCTCTCCCTGAGGGGAGGGAGGGAAATCGAAACCACTCCTAAGCGATAATAAAGGTCCTCCCGGAAATTCCCTGATTTTATTTCCTCTTTCAGGTCTCTGTTGGTGGCCGCCATCACTCTGACGTCGACCCATATCTCTTCTCTTCCACCGATTCTCTCAATCTTCTGATCCTGAAGGAATCGAAGCAATTTTACCTGGAGCGCCGGGGTGAGCTCTCCAATCTCATCAAGAAAAAGGGTGCCGCCACCGGCCTTTTCGAAGCGGCCTTTGCGCTGAATGTGGGCGCCGGTGAAGGCCCCTTTTTCGTGGCCAAAGAGCTCGCTCTCGAGCAAGTTCTCGGGAATGGCAGCGCAATTAATCACGATGAACGGATGGTTATTCCTCTGGCCCATCCGGTGGATGGCCCTTGCAACCAATTCTTTGCCGGTCCCGCTCTCCCCGGTGATTAGAACGGGGGCCTCTGTCGTGGCCACCTTTCGGATCAAATTAAATACCGCCTGCATCTGAGGACTTGTCCCGAGCATTCCCTCGAAAGATGTTGTGTTCAGGCGCTGCTCGAGTTCCCGGTGCTCCCTTTCAAGCTCGAAAAGGTAATAGGCCCTTTGCAGGACTACCTTCAGTTCATCGATCTGGATGGGTTTGGAGAAAAAGTCATAAGCCCCTTTCCCAATCGCCTTAAGGGCATTCTCCCTTTGATCCTGACCGGTGATCACGATCACCTTTGCAAACGGGTCCTGTTCCTTTATCTCGGATAGAGCAAGAAAACCCTCCTCCACGCCTCCCGGTTGAGGCGGAAGGCCGAGGTCCAGAGTGACGACCGGCGGTCTCTCTTCCCTGAATAATTCGAGGGCGCTCGGCCGGTTTTCTGCCAGGAGAACCTCGTAGTCCTGAGCCAGAGCCCACTTCATCTGGGTAGCGATTGAGGAATGATCTTC
>DYHU01000675.1 GCA_020724025.1 Syntrophorhabdus sp.
TATTGATCTCCCCATTGATCTGCCATCTCTTCTTTCTCCTTTCTTGGATGAATGATATTGAGAGATTTATAAAACGTTGCCTTATATGAGTCAATCTAATATTTTTCATATTTTTAATAACCTTAGGTTATCAAATTCAATCTGCTTAGATCCGGGTTAGAATCAATTATTTTTAGCAGGTCAAATGAGGATATCCGGGAAGGAGGGACCGGGTTGGGCAATCTCAAGAGGTTTTCTTCTTCCCTATCAGGCAGGCCGTCTTCAGGGCCAGGAGGGTGGTCGCATCCTGAATCTCGCCCCTTTCGGCCATTGACATCACTTGATCAAAAGAGAAGGTATGGGTCGTCAGAATCTCATCTTCGTCCAGGTCTTGATCGCAGGGAGTTAGTTCAGTGGCTAAAAAAAGGTGAATTCTCTCATCACTATACCAGGGAGCAATCAGAATCTCCCTAATCTTCTCAAATCGATTGGACTTCAATCCACACTCCTCCCGGAGTTCTCTTCTGGCACAAGCCAAGGGGTCTTCGCCCGGGCCCATGGTTCCGGAGGGGATCTCCCAGATGAAATCCCTTATGGCAGGTCGGTATTGATGAATCAATACAATGGACCCATCTTCAAAAACAGGGAGGATGGCTGCCGATCCCGGATGGTGGATCACTCCCATCTCTATCTTTCTTCCATTCGGTAAGATCCTCTCTTCCACATTGAAATCGAAAACCTTCCCATGCCAGAGAATCTGCTTATCATCAAAGCTTGTCATCCGTTACTCCTTGTTCAATCGTTCCACGGGTCATCCTTGAGGGAACACTATTCCCAATTCTTTCATCACTTTCTTACTTCTTTCAAGGCGCCCTCCCTCTATCTTAACGCCATGCAGATAGGCATCCAGCGAATCGACATCCCTCAAAAGCTCAACAAAGGGATCATTAGAATTTAATTCTTTCTCGCTATGTTGAACAATGGCTTTTACGATGGCCTCCATCTCTTCTGGAGTCACCTTAGAGAACTTTGCTCCTGATTCTCGATTGTATCTTTCTACGAAATCATAGACATAGGGAGTGGCAGCCTCAGCATGACCTTCATGTTTTTTGGTTATGACGACACCGATATCATGGAGCGCTGCGGCAATCCCAGCCAGTTCAGGATCC
>DYHU01000676.1 GCA_020724025.1 Syntrophorhabdus sp.
CAACCGGTGCGGCTCCAATCGTCACCGACTTCGGCCATCCGGGTTTAACCTGTGCCTGACTGAGACCCAACGAAAAGAAAATACCTATAACAATGATACAAAAAAAGATAAAATGTCGTCTCATCCTTCTACCTCCTTTTTTAATATTCGCAAATTTATATCATTTTAGCGGTTTGAAATAAACTTTTTAAAATCCCTTCCCACCTCCCTTTTCCAAAGGGAGGAGAAACATTTCCACCTTTTGACAAAGGGGGATGAAGGGGGATTAGATAACCTTTTTCAAAGAACTAAAATGTTACCACAATTTTTCCTTTTGGCTCACTCTGCGGATACTAAAGTTGCGTGCCAATCACCTCTCTTCATAAATTTTCATCTGCAACCAATCGACTCTTCATCTCCTCCGGGCTGCCGAATTTCATCTTCATCAGCCGCTGATAATAGGACCGGGAGGTGTAGAGGGCCGCCACCGGATTGTGCCCTGTGACTCGGTCTTTCACGGTAAAGACGGTCGTCAGGCCATCGACAAATTTCAAGAAGAGAGAATCGTGACCAATGCAGAGTCCCAGCATGATATTGAAATCGGTCCCGGCCCGATTCAAGATCTTCGCCTGGGCAATGGGATTGCACATCGACTCGAACTCACCGATTTGGATCTTCTCCTCATCCTTCACACCGATCCTTTCCTTTGGAATTCCTCCGACCTTGCAGGAGACTGAAATCACTTCAAATCCATGTTTCTCCAGGATCTCCGAAAGGATCGAAGCCTCAAGGGTCAGTCCTCCGCAGAAGGCCAGGCCGAGCCTCTTATAGCCCATCCTCTGGGAAAATTCAATGAGCTCCTCCACCCTGCTTTTCGTAGGAATCATCACAAAGGGTTTTGAATCCCGCAAAGCATAACACGAGCCTTCCTGAACCGAAGCCATTCTCGCAAATTCTTTTATCTCCCGATCAGCATACCTTTCCAGAGCCTCTGTCAGAGTTGGCCCTTCCTTCTTTGTAGGGCATGATGATGGCCCTCTTCCCTTTTCCAGCCTGCAAATCTTTTCCACCACCGCACACTTCGCACAATTGCATCCGATGTCACTCATTCTTTTCTCCTTCCGGTTACCGGTCTCCGAGAAGAATCGGCGACCATTTCTTCACATCAT
>DYHU01000677.1 GCA_020724025.1 Syntrophorhabdus sp.
ATCATCATCGGCGTGGGAGCGGTCATTGCCATGATCGCCGTTGGTTCCGGAGCGAAGAAGCGGATTGCCGATCAGATTGCGAGCATGGGGTCAAATATTCTCATCGTGCTTTCAGGAAGTTCGACCAGCGGCGGGATGAGGTTCGGAGCAGGGACCGTTCCAACGCTTACGGTCGAGGATTCAAAAGCCATCCTTTCGGAAATTCCAGGCGTCAAGGATATTGCTCCGCACCTCTCCGGCATTGCCCAGGTCATCTATGGAAATCAGAACTGGTCAA
The DNA here is from genome assembly GCA_020724025.1 of Syntrophorhabdus sp. The sequence goes on from DYHU01000677.1 coordinate 278, forward strand.
CCGTCGTCTACGGGACGGTTCCTGAAATCCTCACCATCAGAGAGTGGTCTCTCATGTCGGGCCGTCCATTCATGCAACAGGATGTGGATGGGGCCACCAAGGTCTGTCTTCTCGGAAAGACGGTGGCGGAGAACCTTTTCGGAGGGATTGACCCGATCGGTCAGATCGTCCGTATCAAGAAGGTTCCCTTTACGGTCATCGGCGTTCTTGCTCCCAAGGGTCAATCGGCCTGGGGGACGGATCAGGATGACACCATCTTCGTTCCCCTGACCACGGCCCAGAAAAGACTCTTCGGAATGCAATTCCCGGGAATGGTGCGGGTGATCACGGTTCAGGCAAGGGAGCCTGAGGTGATGAAGTCCGTGGAGGAGCAGATTACAGAGCTTCTCCGGCAGAGGCACCGGATTCAAGCCGGACAGGAGAATGACTTTTCGGTTCGAAACCTGACCGAGGTTGCCTCAAGTGCGGAGGAATCGGCAAAAGTGATGTCCCTTCTTTTGGGCGCCATCGCCTCCATCTCTTTGATTGTAGGCGGAATCGGGATTATGAACATTATGCTCGTTTCGGTCACAGAGAGAACAAGGGAGATCGGGATTCGAATTGCCGTGGGTGCAAAAGGGAGAGATATCCTTCTCCAATTTCTCATCGAATCATTAGTGCTCAGTCTGGTGGGAGGAACATTGGGAATCGTGATTGGAGTTGCCGGGACCCTTATCTTGGCCACTTTTACGCAATGGCCGACTCTCTTTTCCGTTCAAGCGATCCTTCTGGCTTTTCTTTTTGCGGGCTCGGTGGGCGTCTTTTTTGGATTCTACCCGGCCAGAAAAGCCTCTCTCTTGAATCCCATTGAAGCGCTGAGGTATGAATAAA
>DYHU01000174.1 GCA_020724025.1 Syntrophorhabdus sp.
GAGATTACCAACACGCGGCAAAAACAATGGAACGACCACTATAATCGTTCGCTATCATAAAGGGAGTGTCGTTGTTGGGAGTGATGGGCGGACATTCGCTCCGCACTACGTGCGTCGCTCATAAGAGTGTCCGCCCATCAGTTAGTCAACTGACTAATCGGGGCGCGGGCTTCGGTCGCCGACGCCTTGGCTCAGGCGACCTTCGCCCTCGATGGGCTTCCGTTCGCTGCGTCCCGCTTTGCAGGATCGCCCATCTTCGGGAAAAACTTCAATGTCCAGTCGAGCCTTTGGCTCGCCTGTCCACTGCGTTTTTCCCGCGCCCCGTTAGGCGAAGTGCGAGCGAAACGTGTGCTGTTTTCTCTTACATTTTGTCTTCCAACTTTTTTCTGAACTTCATTAGTCGCCAAATTGGATCCGATGGACACCGATCAGTGAACGCGCTTTGAAGAATCACCAGACCCATAAGAGCAACAAGTGCAAGTCCAACGGTGATGTTGATCCAGTTGGCAATTGCGGCAAAGATGAGCAACATAATGCCCTGGCCAAGAGATCTAGCGTTTTCGAGATACATATGATTTCTCCTTTCTAATGTTATAATACGACATTTTGTTTTAGTGATCGAGGTGCAAGAATATTTTCATTGCCAGTTATTACCGCTCGATCGGTTCTTGAGTAACTGGGGTGATTGTTGCCGTGCAACGTTTCCAGCTGGGATCTAAAAACTTGTGCAGTGCTTCTATGTTATCCGCTTCCACAATGTAGTAGATCACGTGTTGGGAGAATGCCCCGTACATCGCCTGCAACTTGACCCCTTGCACGTTGGGATCATACAGCGTCTTTGAACCCCCGACATCTTTGGGACAATTCTCTGGGGTGTGGATCTGTGTGACGTGAAATAACATGGTTTTTTCACCTCCTTGTTCTATCCTTTGCTTTCCAGTTTTTTCTTGAGACCCATAGGTCGCAAGAATAGATCTGATGGACACCAGTCAGTAAATGCGCTTTGCAGAATCATCAATCCGATAAAGGCAACAAGCGCAAGCCCAATGGTAAGATTGACCCAGTAGGCAATGGCTACAAAGACCAGTAGCATGATGCCTTGCATCAAAGCTCTGCCGTTTTCCAGATACATAGTTTTTACCTCCTTATAGAGTTATTCTTTTTATATTTTATACACCCAGTAAGCATTACGCCTAACGTGTGCATGCATTATTCCACCGTTTTGGAAATCTTTCTCATTATGTTATGATTCTCTCCGAGTTTGCAGAGAGCATCACAATGTTCTCGTAACTCAGAAAAGAGAATGTAGTGAATCGTCAAGCGGTTGTTTCGTATTGCCGGCCTTGTGAGTTGCAGAACAACATCCTTTTCTCTGCTGTCAGGAATAACCAGAAAAAGAGTACGTTGCTCTTCTGGAAAGGAGAAAGACAAATCTGAAAGCCTGAGAATGCCAGAGTAAATAGAAGTGCTCTTCTCAACTTCAAAGGCACTCATAATATTATTCAACCCTTTTTCCAGCCATAAAACATCAATCAAATTGATAGTGTTAAAAACATCAGGATCAACTTGAAGCGATGGCAGTTGCTCAAGGCTCATAAAGCTGAAGCTGTTGCCTTGATAGCTCTTAGATCGGTCGTTCGCTGCTGCAACCACGTTATAGCCGAGCGAACGGCCAATCTTGAGCAGATGATATTGCATTTCTGTGTGCAAATCATTCTCTTGTTGTTCGTTGAGGACTTCGGCGTGTCGCTTTTGAAGTTGACGTTCTATTTTCTTTCTCTCGTGCTCGCTCAGTACGCCCTCATCACTTACAATGATGTTTCCCATACCGATTTCAAAAAGTAATCCACAGAGAGCGCCCAAATCGTTGGATAAGAGCGCTTTGTATTTGTTGTTCGTGGCAAGAATGATTTCCCTGATCCTCAGATAATCTTCCCACGATCCTAACTTCTTCTTCTCGCTGAACAAAGCATTGAAGCCTCTAAGAATAGCAGTGTTAAAAGGTGGCATCAGTGTGGGATGTAAGAAGTAGAGAATGTTCGCTGCGGCGGGGCCAAGACCTTTGATGTGTTTCTCACTAAGCTGGATGATTTCTGTAAGCAGGTTTTGTTCTTTTGATGTGTTAAGAGATGCCTCTAAGAATTGACCGAAGCATTTTTTGTTCACTTGATGTTCATAAATATCGGGTATGCGAAGCTTCGGCTTCCAATAGAATGGATGCGCAGCGCCTTCAAAGACCTGCTTCTGTTCGGTGATACATGTAAGCACAAATTCCAGAGACGATCCTTTGAAGTCGTTTGGAAAGGTTCCTTGCTTGATGTCGTCCACGACTTGAAGCACACCTCTGCGAATCGAGCGAAAAGCCTTGAGCCTCTCTTCGTTGTTGACGAACCACGTGTTGTAGACAGATTCTCTGTCCTGCTTATAGCTGTTGATCAGTTGTTCTATAGTTGCCATCGTTGTAAATAATGCTTGCGGCTAACTGTGTGCAGCAAAAACAAAGTTGCGGCACAAACTATAAAATGATAATCCCCGTGTGCGGGGGAATTCTCTGTGAGTCCCGCTGTTGTTTAGCGGGGCGAACCGACTTGCACACGTTTTTCCCTTAGCTGCGTTTGCGAACCTGCCTGCCGAAGTGCCTTCGGCACGTAGGCAGGCTACAAATGACGGGCGTTGGCAAACCGAGAATACCAACACGTGCCTGCACGCCGGAGTGCATGTAGTAACTCTGAGAATTCCCAAACCGTTTCGGCACGCAGGCGTGAGCAAAAGCGTTGAGCGATCCGCCGAAGTACCGCTGTAACGCACTCATCTCCGATGCGGTACGTAGGCGGAGAGCGTCGTTGTTACCGCTTTTATGTGCAGTGCGCCGTAAATGAAAACTTGATTCTATCAGAATTAAGTACTAATTTGTGCATAGATTATGTAGAAGGAGAACTCTATGCCAATCATCAAATCAATCTCAAGCTTGCGCAACCGAACTCGAGAGATTGCTACCATCTGTCACGATCAGGATGAACCGGTCTATCTGACGACCAACGGAGAAGGCGATCTGGTCGTGATGAGCATCGACCATTACGAACGGCTGAAAGCTCAAGTTGAACTCTTTGAGAAGCTCGGAGTTGCTCAAGCACAATCGGCAGCGGGGAAGAAGGGCATCACTCACAAACAGATGATGACCAAACTCCGACGCCGAATCAATGCCCGATAAGTATACACTCCGCTATCTTCCTGTTGCGGATGCTGATCTTGTTGAGATTTTCGACTTCATTGCACAAGATAGTGCAAAGCGGGCGTTGTCCTATCTCGAAAAGCTCGACAAGCGAATTGGATTACTTGAGCAACATCTACTCCTTGGACGTGTACCCCGCCATCGGAAACTTCGAGAATACGGTTACCGAGTCCTGATTGTTGAATCCTACCTTGTCTTCTACATTATCCGTGGACGGACGATTGAGATTCATCGAGTTGTTCACGGCTCACGGAACTTGGAACAGCTGATTTAGCCTGCCAGACTAGACCTCGTTGCGGCGCATTGCACCTAACGGCTCGGGGGCTGCCGCAGTGGCGGATTAAAATGTTCGTCACTGTTAGCCGAAACAAAAGTAAATTATTTGCACAAAACTTTCTTCTCGCTCTGCACCCGCCATTGTCGGCAGCCCTTATGTTATCTGTCGTTTTCTTTCGCCTGCTGAGTAATTGGTCGTATGGCACAAATTAAACTACATGATTGGACAGTTCAGAGAATTAAAAATATTCAATCTCTCTTTTCAAAATGAACAATGGCACATCATTTTCAAGTTCAATGCTTTTTATCCAATTCCAATTTTTGTCATAGTCATACTGGTAGGTGTATTTCACTTTAACGCTGCCGTCTGAGTCGTGTTTGTTCCTTTCAATTTGATTCCCATGGTCGTCATACTTGTAAGTTTGTTTACTCGTAATGATTCCGTCCGGTTTGTACCAATTCGTTTCAATCATATTTCCATTTTCGTCATACTTCCAGGTGTATCTCCAATCTAAGTTTCCATCCGGTTTGTATCGGTGTTCTTCAATGATATTACCATGGTCATCATTTCGGTAAGTGGCTTTCCAATATAAAGTTCCATCCGGGTTATAATACTTATCTTCGATCATGTTCCCCATACTGTCGTAGATGGAAATGGATTTTCCCCCCGGGCTCCCGTCCGGTTTGTAAATATTCCTTTCTATATAATTCCCATTTTCGTCATATTTGTAAGTGGATTTCCAATTCGGAGTCCCGTCCGGTTTGTACTCATCCACTTCAATTTTATTTCCCTTGTTGTTAAAAATATAGACGATACTATCTTTTCTTTCTCCCTTTTGAATTTCTCCGTTTTTTTCAACCGCCACATATTTACTCTCCCGGATTATTCTTATCTGCCCTTTAAGGTTCATTTTTTCCCAGTCGTTTTTTTGTTTTTGAATCGCATTTTGGCCCGCTGTATTATTCGGTACTGATGAACAGAACACAAACAACAAGGAGATAATCGGTATTGAAATGATTTTTTTCATTTGAATAAGATTCATAATTTTTTTAAATGACAGATAACGTTTAGCGTAAGCACGCCTGCCGAAGGCATCCCTTCGGGAGTTGTTTTTGCCGCTATGAACGACTCATTTTTCTCGCGGCAAAAACAATGGAGCGACCACAACTGTCCTCTATGGAAAAGAGAGCGTCGTGGTTTGTGCTGTTATGTGCCGCACAGTGAGCACCAAGCGCAACTCAGATAGCTACTGACTCAATACTTTGATCCTGCTCTGAGGTTCGGAATCCACCGATTGACATTCCTACGGTATTGAACGTACTCTTCTCCAAACCATTTGAGATGTCTCGGCTCTTCGTATAGGACAATGAAAAGGTGAAATATAAGCCCTGCCAATATGGTATATGCCAGCAGCGCTGGTGACGCAAACCATGCAGAAAGCGCAAGCAGCACCATCATTTCACCAAAGTTCACTGGGTTTCTGAGCCACCTGTAGGGCCCTTTGACGACGAGCTTTTTGGGAGGATATACTGGCGAAGGGATTCCTCCTCCAATTCTCTGAAAAAGAACTATGCACCATAACTGCAACGCCGCGCCGGACAAGGCCACAAACACTGATACGACTTGAACAATGAGAGAAGGTTGCCGCACTACCCCCAAGAATGTTTCTACGGACATCGCAAGCCATGGAAGGATCAGAATGGTAACTCCGTAGTAGAACACATTTACCAGAATATTTCTAAGCGTCACGTTCATTACAGCACCCAACTCTAGAGCAAAGAAAACTGCGTGGCAACTAACGGGGCGCGGGAGAAACGCAGTGGACAGGCGAGCCAAAGGCTCGACTAGACATTGAAGTTTTTTCCCGAAGATGGACGATCCCGCAAGGCGAGACGGAGCGAACGGAAGCCCATCGGCCGGGGTACTACGCCGTTGTTTTTGCCGCTATCAAATGATCAATTTTTCTGGCGGCAAAAACAATGGAGCGACCACAATAATCATTTATCAACAAAGGGAGCGTCGTAGTGCCCTTTGTTAGCCGCCGCCCAGCGAATGCTACTTGGATTGCATCCAACGAACCAACTCGGTTGCAAGCTCCTCCCGAACATTCCGAAATGAGTGATCCGTGTGAAGAGTGACGAATCTGATCTTGGTGGCTACAGCCTTTTTCAGAGCGCGATATAAAGGAAGGAGGAATTGATCGATCGTAATTTGAGCATCATCCCATCCACCGATCAAGAGTATATCACGCGCAGCAAGATCATTGGCGCTGAGTCGCAAATCGACAGGAGTTGGATTCGCCGCGAGCTTCTTGAGGAGCCCACTACCCTCGAAATTGATGGGTCCATCAGGTGTCTTGAGCTTGTCGAAGAGCGAGTCCATCGATTGGGCCATCTGCGGATTGCGCAGGTATTCTCGTGCGAACTCACCGTGGTCAGTACCAGCGATGGAAATTACTCGTCGTATCTCTGGATGGCGTGATGCATAGGTCAACGCCATTCCGCCGCCATAACTATATCCGACGAGGACGACTCGGCTCGTGTCGACGTGGAATCTCCGGACGATGTCACTTTGATGCAGATAATCATAAGCGGCCTGGATGTCCGTCAGAGTGTTCGACATGCTGAATTCACCTTCGCTTTTGTGCGTTCCGCTGTAGTTGAAGGTGAGAACATTGACTCCAGCAGTAGCTAGCTTCTGACCAAGACCTAGCACGTCTTGTTGGTTGCCCGGAAAGCCCTGTAACAGAATGAGCGTCGGAGTGGGGCCAGTGGTACCTCCTTGGTAGAACTTACCCTTCAGAAAGTGACCCTGAGTCTGAAAAGTGATGTCGTCAGGAGTTTGAGTAACGGTTTGTCCAAAAGAGGAACAGAGAACCAGGAAAGACAAAGCTAGGCTAACATCTAGCCTCGTTGGAGTCCAGGCTAGCAAACGGAAGATAGTTGTCATGGTGAGATTCCTTTCGCTGGGTGGCGGCTAACGTCTGGCGTGTTTACGCCGTCCCGTTTGCTGCTATGATCGACCGATTTTTTCTGCAGCAAACGGGATAGAGCGAACCGAATAATTTCTCTTTCAATAAATGTGAGAGCCGTAACCACGCCTGTTAGCAGCAGTGCGTTTGAGTATCTTGTATTTCGTTGTCTTGGGTTTATAGCTGGTGTTTAGGTTTACTCCGACTTTGCTTCCCTTAGACTCCACATCATTTGGACTCATCCTTGAGCGCTTCAGATACGGATAGTTCAATAAATTTGGGAATGTTGGGATGCGGTAGGAGCGTTTTTCCGTTCCACTCGTACGTTAGACCCTCGAGACGGGTGGCGATCTTTCCTTCAACCCCACCAGACGCAAGAAACAGAGGGATGATGAGGACTTTCCCGTCCTTTCCAGCCTGACGCACAATACTGCGCAAGTGTTCTTTCGCCTGTTCATGGATATTCGTATCAGCATCATCACGAACGGTTAGGCAAAAAATGTTTTTGAAGTTCTTGCCCTTCACACTAAACAGTGCTCTCATTTGGCCGGACAGATTTTCCATCGTTTGCACCCAATGCCGATTATCAGATTCGTCGTTCGGACCGTGAGCAACCAAAATAACCGTTTCATGGTCAGATTGCCCACTGAGTTCCGTTACTCTCTCACAGAGTATTTCTGCCACCAATGGATGGTCATCCAGGGCCTTTGTCATCACGATCTTTTGCTTAAGCTTAAGCGGCTGAAGATGTGCATCACTTTTGTGAGACGACTCGATGTGGTTATCCCTTCCATCGGGATGTCCTTCATCGTTGCTGTTCGCTCCATCGTGGCCATGATTATGATTTATCATTGGTTCATCAGCAAGTTCTTTCCTGAGACCAAGGAGATACTCGGTTTGTCGGATAATCGGACTGTGAGTGGAAACGAACAGAGGAATGACAACTACCTTGGTCACGGACTCCTTCTTTAAGTCGACGAATCCCTGCTGGATGGTGAGAGCATCGGCCATACCAAATGCTATGGCAACGACATACTTAGTTTGGAGGGGCTTTACAGCTTCATGCACAGCATCTTGCCACGTCTGACTGCCGCCGTGTGCTAGGACGAGAATTCCTGTCTTTTCGGCTTCTTGAGCTGAGGAGTGAAGTATGCAGCAAAAAAGGGAGAGCGCCAATAGTGGTTTCATTCTTATATTGTTCCTTTCTGTTTTTTGAGAATCCTTGATGATATTAACTCTGATCATTCAAAATGTATTGGTTTCCATCACATTTTCCAAACGCATTGCAGCTAACGGGGCGCGGGAAAAACGCAGTGGACAGGCGAGCCAAAGGCTCGACTGGACATTGAAGTTTTTCCCGAAGATGGGCGATCCCGCAAAGCGGGACGCAGCAAACGGAAGCCCATCGAGGGCGAAGGTCGCCTGAGCCAAGGCGTCGGCGACCGAAG
>DYHU01000678.1 GCA_020724025.1 Syntrophorhabdus sp.
CCCTGATATTTCATATATTCACTTACCGGTTTATACTTTTTTGGGATATGGGAGTATTTGTATTCCCCATTTTCCCACTCATAGAGAGTCCACATCCCTGTTTCGACTGCCCAACGGCCAATCTCCAATGTCAACTTTTCTTCGAACTTCCACCCTTTCGGACAGGGAGCAAGCATATGAAGAAAGGTTGGGCCATCCACATTAAGAGCCTTCCGCACCTTGTTCATCAGGTCGAGAGGGTAAGAAACACAGGTGGTGGCGACATACTTTACAGCCGGATGTCCCCCAATCACTAATTGGGGAGGGTCTTTGGGGAAAAGGGTTTTGCCCTCTGGAATGGCTTTGCCAGGAGGGGTAAATGTCGTATTCGCTCCATAAGGGGTAGTGGGGGAGGTCTGAATGCCGGTATTGGCATAGGCCTCATTATCGTAACAGATGAAGAGGACATCGTGACCCCGATACATCAATGCTGACATTGCCTGAAGACCAATGTCAACGGATCCGCCATCCCCAGCCATGACGATCACGTTTGGGAAGGGTCCATCATACTTACCCCTACGAATCATCGTTTTATAGGCCGCCTCAATTCCTGATGCCACGGCTCCACCGTTGGTGATCTGGGAATGGATCCAGGGTACGGCATAGGGGGTACACAGATAACTTGAATTGGCCACATACATACAGCCGGTTGGTCCAACAAGTATCGTATGTTTGCCCGCTGCCTTTGCAACGAGACGGTAGTTTATGGCCGGACCACAACCTGCACAGGTCCTGTGCCCGGGTACATACATCTCCTCTCTCGGTGCACCCGGGAGAGATTTGATCGGTTCCAAGATCTGTTTTTTATAATCAAATGTTTGATTCATTGAACACCTCCTCAAATATATTTTAGATTTCGGAATTCGGATTTCGGATTTTCAATCTGCAATCCCTGCCTGCGGCAGGCAGGCACAATCTGAAATCTGAAATTGGGATCTATTCTTCTTCAAACCCTATCCAGTAGACATGCTGATGGGTCTTTTTATCTTTAACCATCTGCATCAGTATCTTAGCCATATAATAGAAATCTTCGAGCAGAACGACATCACCACCCAGGCCAGCCATAAAGGATGTAACCAGCGGTCTATTTTCCAGATCATAGAGGG
>DYHU01000175.1 GCA_020724025.1 Syntrophorhabdus sp.
GTGTCCCACAGGGGCTATTCAACTAAAGCACTATACCGATGAAGAGCTGTTAGCCCAAATTGACGCGGCGGTGGAAAACAGACTATGAACGATGGACAATGAACTATGAACAAAAAAAGAGAATATTACTGTTCATCGTTCATCGTTTAACGTTCATCGTCCTAACGATACGGGCATCGTTACCGTCACCGATCAACGAGATCTTTATTTTCTGATTACGAAGGTGAGAGCGAATGAGTACAGGACTTCAATTTAAACCAAGAATCATAGGTTTTGTATGCCATTGGTGAGCATACGGCGCCGCTGACATGGCTGGAGTTTCCAGACTGCAATATACAACGGAAGCGAGGCTGATACGCGTCATGTGTTCCGGTAGAGTCGACCTGGAATTTGTACTCCGGGCTTTCTCAAATGGAATGGACGGGGTGTTTATTGGTGGTTGCCGTTTAAATGAATGTAATTATATTACTCATGGAAATTACGATGCACTCAACATGGTGCTTCTATGTAGAAAAATAATGGAACACATAGGGCTGAACTCAGAAAGATTAAGGATCGAATTTATGTCTTCGGCTGAAGGAATCCTCTTTGCCGAAGTGATGAGTGAGTTTGGCAACCAAGTGAAGGAGTTAGGACCACTTGGCAAAGGTGAAGGAATAGACCAAAATGAATTAAAGTCCAAACTTGCAGAAATTACAAAGTTAGTCCCATACATTAAGTTGGTTAACCAGGAGAAGCTGGCGTCACGTCTTAAGAACCCAGAAGAATATGACAAACTTTTCACCCAAGACGAGATAGACAAGTTATTCAGCGAAGTCATCTCGTATTATATCGACACGGAAAAGTGCGAGGCCTGTATGACTTGCGCTAAGAGATGCCCCGTAGAGGCGATTATAAGCGCCAAGAACCAGATCCACGTGATTGAACAAGAGAAATGCATAAAATGCGGAACATGTTTTGAAGTTTGTCCCCCTAAATTTGGTGCGGTGACGAAGATTTCTGGCGAGCCTGTTCCGCCTCCTATTCCTGAAGAAAAAAGAACTATCGTCAGAAAGACAAAGAAAGAAGATTGAATTTATTTGGGTCTTCATCCCCATTCGTTTTGAAGCTAATCCATCGTGACGGGGCGTCACCCTCAAACGATGAAAATGGTTCTCAGTTTAGGTATTTACGCTATGCGCTATGCTCCATGCGCTATGCTATTTTCTAATTATGAATAGGAGGTAATCGTGTCGCCGGTTAGCGCAACCTATTGGGGCATGCCGGGCTATGTCATTTTCTGGGTCTTGTTCGCCATCGCCTTCGGCTTATTCGCCCAGAGGTTTTATTTCCTCATTCGCCTCATGCGTCTGGGGAAGCAGGAGAACCGCTTCGACAGAATAGGGGAGAGAATCAAGACGATGCTGGTCGAGGTTGTCCCTCAGTGGTGCACCCTGAAAACCGTCACTCGAAAGGACCTGGCCGGAATCGGACATGCTCTGTTATTCTGGTGCTTCAGCCTGTTCTTCATTAGTTACATCATCTTTATCGGTCTGGCCGGAGGCTTTGGACTTTCCCCTGTGATTGAGCGCACCCCTTTTGAGACAGTCTATTTTTCCATCCTGGATATTGCCGCGGTGCTGGTAACCGTGACTTTAATCGTGGCAGCTGTCAGGCGTTATGTCATAAGACCGCAGAGACTGGAGCCAACTGCTGAAGCCGGCATCATTTTGATGATGGTTTTTTCCCTTATGATGCTCCATGTTTTCGGCGTAGGCTTTGACCATGCTGCCCGCGGGGTTCACGCCTCCTGGCCCCCCCTGGGGGCAACTCTGGCAGGTTTCCTTAGCGGAACCGGCCTTCCACAAGGCACACTGGAGGCAGCCTACCGGGGAGTGTGGTGGCTGCATTACCTGGTGATCCTCAGCTTCATGGTCTATATTCCCCGCTCCAAGCACCTGCACATTCTTGCCTCCCTCGTCAATGCCTTCTTCAAACCACTGGGACCTAAAGTGGTGCTTGAGCCCATCCCTCTTGAAGAGCAGGAGACCTTTGGCGTATCGAAGATTCAGGACTTTACCTGGAAGGATTTGCTTGACCTTTATGCCTGTGCCGTGTGCGGTCGATGCCATGTTAATTGTCCCGCCCAGCTTAGTGGCAAGTCCCTCTCGCCCAGAGAGGTAATTCATAACTTGAAAGAGCATTTGCTGGAGGCAGGCCCTGGATTGCTTGCCGGTAAGGCGGAACCATCTTCGGAAAGCCGGGCCAAGACCCCGGCCAAGACGATGATCGGTGATGTGGTCACCGAGGAGGAGATCTGGGCCTGCACCACCTGTGGAGCCTGCCAGGAGGTATGCCCGGTCAATATAGAACACATACGCAAGATCATCGACCTCAGGCGAAATCTGGTGCTGGCGCAAAGTAAGATGCCAGAAAGTGCCCAGCTTATGCTCAGAAATATGCAGTTAAGAGGACACCCATGGGCTGGAGTCCAGTCGATGAGGTTGAGGGGCGACTGGACAAGTGGTCTGGAACTCAAAATATTGGCTGACGGTGATACCGCTGATACCCTATTCTGGGTAGGTTGCACCGGGGCTCTTGTTGAGCGTAATATCAAAGCGACTCTATCCATGACGAGGGTGCTGAAAGCGGCTGGAGTCGATTTCGGGGTATTAGGCGATGCCGAAACTTGCTGTGGTGACCCGGCACGACGAGCAGGGTATGAGTTCCAGTTCCAGATCATGGCGGAGCAAAATATTGAAATTTTTAAAAGCCACAACATTAAAGAGATCATCACCACCTGTCCCCACTGCTATAATACCATTAAGAATGAGTACCCGAGGTACGGCGGCGATTTCAAGGTGGTTCACTATACCCAGCTCATTGCTGATTTGATCAGGCAGGGCAAATTGAAGCTGACCAACGAGCTGAATTCCACACTCACCTATCATGACCCCTGCTATTTAGGCCGTTATAACAGCGTCTATCTGGAGCCTCGCCGGATATTGCAGGCTATCCCCAAGACAAAACTTGAGGAAATGGAACGTTCGCGAAACACGGGCTTTTGCTGCGGCGGCGGCGGTGGACTCATGTGGATAGAAGAACAGCCCGGTACAACAAAGATTAATCAAATGCGTATTGAAGACGTTCTCAAGACCGGGGCTGAGACGGTAGTAACCGCCTGCCCTTATTGTCTGCAGATGTTCGAGGAGAGCATCGAACAAAAAGATATTAAGGACTCGTTGAAGGCAAGAGACCTTGTTGAACTCGTTGAAGCATCAATGAAGCAGTCTTAATTGAGATTTCTGGAAAGATCCAGAAATCTCTGAGAGAGCGAAATTAGTTTTTCAGAGCTCTCTAATGAGGAGGGGAGTCGTATGCATACGATCGTCTGTGTTAAACAGGTACTTGACCCCGAGATACCACCGGCCAAATTCAAGATTGACCCCGAGGGGAAACAGGTTATTCCTCCCCCCGGAGTGCCGCCTGTGATAAGCGTATTTGATGAACGAGCAGTTGAGGCAGCATGCCGGCTCAAAGATAAGCACAAGGGCAAAATAACAGTGATCAGCATGGGGTCAGGGAAAGCTTCTGACGTGGTCAAGCACGCCATATCGATGGGGGCCGACGAAGGATTTGTTCTCCAGGATGAAGCCTTCGAAAGCTTGGATAGCTTTGGTACTGCTTATGTCTTGGGGAAAGCTATCCAGAAAATTGGCGGGTATGACCTGGTTCTGTGTGGCCGACAGGCCGCTGACTGGGGCGCTGGTCAGGTTGGGTCTATTCTGGCCGAAATACTTGGCATCCCTGTAGTTACCCTCGCCTGTGATATCGAGGCAGTGGACAAGAAGCTTAGGGTAAAGAGGATGGTGAAGGATGGCTATGAAGTGCTGGAAGCTCCTATGCCAAGCCTGGTTACCGTCAGCAGTGAGATTGGTCTACCTCGTCTTCCCGCTGGAATGGGCCTCATGCTTGCTCGCCGCAAGCAGATTCCGGTCTGGAAGGCGCAGGATATTGGGGCTGAGTCCTCGCAGTTGGACAAGGCTAAAGCCCATACCGAGGTCACCAGTCTCTCTGTGCCGACCCGGAAGACCGAGTGTGAGATAATTACCGGGGGTACTCCAAGTGAAGCTGGAGTCAATCTAGCCTTAAAGCTTATTAAGCTGATATGATTAGTTAGAAAGTAAACCCCGCTATCCCCTCTCCCCTGGGGGGAGAGGGCGAGGGTGAGGGGGAGGATAATGTCTGATAGATTTTCATAGTTCGCGGGGACGTAGCTTATAAAATGAACGGAGGATATTCAATGGATAGTCATAAAGGTGTTTTGGTTTGTGGGGAGATCGCTGAAGGGAAATTAGCGCCAATCACTATAGAACTCCTTGGAGTCGGAAGAAAGCTCGCCAATGAACTGGGCGAGGACTTAAGTACCCTATTGATGGGTAGCAAAACAGGTGGCTTGGGTCAGGAGGCAATCGCCTATGGGGCTGACAAAGTCTATGTTACTGAAGACAGTCTCCTGGATAATTATAACTCCGATGCCTACACTCAGGTAGCGGCTAACCTTTGCCTGAAAGCGCTTCCTTCTATTATGCTTCTTGGCCATACGGATGTCGGTTGTGATTTAGCTCCGCGACTAAATGGTCGCTTAGGGGGTGGGCTCTCTATGGATTGCCTGGCGTTATCCGTTGACCCGGCGACCAAGCTCCTGGTCTCGACGAGACCTGTCTTTGGTGGGAACGCCCACGCCAAGGTGGTATCAAGGTCTGCCCGCCCTCAGATGGCTACTCTAAGACTGAAAATAGTGCCGCCAGCAGAGCGCAATGACTCTCGGCAAGGTCAGATTATTCCTGTAGAAGGCAAGATCGACCCTTCGGCGCTTAAAGTCAGGGTTGTCGATCGGATAAAAGAAGAGGTGGAAGGGGTGAAGCTGGAAGACGCTGAGGTAGTCGTTAGCGGTGGCCGTGGCATAGGCAGTGCTCAAAACTTCGAGATGGTCCGGGAGCTCGCTCGCGTTCTGGGTGGCGCTGTTGGTGCTACCAGACCTGCCTGTGACGAGGGTTGGGCGGCGGTGACGCTCCAGGTGGGCCAGAGCGGAAAGGTGGTCAGCCCTAAACTATATATAGCCGTTGCTCTCTCTGGCGCCATGTCGCATATCACTGGCTGTTTGGGATCAAAGTGTATTGTGGCTATCAATAAGGATAAGGAGGCTAATATCTTTAGTGTAGCCCACTTCGGTATCGTCGCGGATTATAAAGAAGTCTTGCCTGCTCTGACCGCGAAACTCAAGGAGCTACTATCAGCATAAGCCGCGGATTTGCTAGAACCCCATTCATTCTACCCCTGTCAGAGTTAGACTTCCTCTCAGAGGTGCAGTTAATAACCTCCAATCTTTTTTGCTAATCCTTCAATTCTCAATGACACCCTTTCCCTATTCTCTCCATCTCCCCTTCCCGTGGCTACCGGGACTCGCCTGACGATTCACTCGATTCCCAAACTTATGATTTCCAAGCCATCTCTAAATCCTCCTCTCTATGAGTCATTTCGGGTAGTTAGAGATTCGGAAGAAGTGCCAGGTTCTGCTCAAAAGTGTAGCTCCTCTCATCCAATTTGCCATTTTTTCTTAATTTTGGTAGGGTACATCCAACACGCCTGGGGGTAAGGAGAATTCTATAAAAATTTTAGGATTGAGCCGAAGTCTATTCTCAAAAAGAATGGGTTTTTTGTTTTCTGATGTTTAACACCTTACGCCTTACCTGCCCGCCGAAGCCTTGGCGTAGGCAGGCGATTCACGCTTTACGGTAGTAAATAACGCTATGCGCCATGCCTGCCTGCCCCTGCCTACCGGCAGGCAGGGGTGGGCAGGCGCTCTGTATGCGTTGTGTTGGTATGTGAAAGGTGAGGGTGGATCAAATTTCTGAAAGGAAAATAAGTAAGAGAATTCAAAGCCCCTGGATTCTGACTGCAAGAACTTTGAAATAAAAGTTGACAGATACATATAAAATACATATAATATGAACGTTGTTTGGGATATTAAGAAGGCCGCAGCAAACATACGGAATCACGGCATCGAATTCTCCCATGCTGCCACGGTGCTTGATGACCCGATGGCGGTAACGATTGAAGATACCCGGCATGGTGAACAACGGTTCGTAACCGTCGGGTCAGATATTTTGGGAAGGGTAATGGTAGTTGTTTATGCTTATTCAGGGGAGGAAGACATTAGATTAATTTCGGCCCGGAAAGCAACTCCAAAGGAGCGGAGGATTTATGAGCAAAAAGAATGAAATGCTGGAGGAATATGACTTCAGTAAAGGCAAGCGAGGACCGGTTATCCCCCAAAGGGGCAAAACCAGGATCACGATCTTCATTGATACGGATATATTGGAGTGGTTTAGGGATGAAGCTGAGCGTGAAGGCCGGGGATACCAGACGGCCATAAACCAGGCCTTGCGGAACTATATCAAGCAGGATAAGCGTCCAATCCAAGAGATTGTAAGGGAGGCGGTACGAAAGGAGCTTCGAGAACTTAAGAGGGCAAGCTAATGAATTCAGTTGCGCCTTACACTTTACGCTTTACGATTAAGGATTTACGCTATGCTCTATGCCATTTGTTCTATGCTTTTTTACGGACACGAATCCCGGGTCACGATTCACGGTTGTATGGGAGCGCACTCCGGAACAATTGAAAGGTGAGGGGAACCAGATAAGAGAAGGCTGGAGATGAAGAGAGAAATGGTAACATACTCCACTGTTGACATAACGACCCTGATTGCAACAGTCCGCGGTAAGAGAGTTATCTTGGATCGGGATCTGGCCGCCCTTTACGGGGTTCCTACCTTTCGGTTTAATGAAGCAGTCAAACGTAACCGTAATCGGTTTCCGGAAGATTTTGTGTTCCAACTTACACGTGATGAAGCGGCCTGTTTGACATCGCAATTTGCGATGTCAAAGTCTGGGCGTGGTGGTCGACGTACTCTCCCCTATGTTTTTACAGAACACGGGACTGTTATGGCTGCCAATATTTTGAGGTCTCCCAAAGCCATTCAGATGAGTGTGTTTGTGGTGCGCGCGTTCATTCGTATGCGGCAGATGCTTATTGAGCAAAGTGGTCTTGCACGCAAACTCGCAGCGTTGGAAGAGGAACTGACTGCGAGGCTTGATGTTCATGAGACGGCAATCAGAGAGATGTTGGGGCAAATCAAGCGATTGCTGAGTGCGCCACCAGAACCGGAACCGCCAAAGAAACGAATAGGGTTTCTGGTGGAAGAACCGCATGTCTCCTACGGAACCTCAAGAAGAACCAAAAAGCAGAAAAGACGATGAGCTTTTCTCGGGAACCGGGTCAGAGCGGTTTTTATTTTTGGAATTACACCTTGCGCCTTACCTGCCCGCCGAAGCCTTGGCGTAGGCAGGCGACTTACGCTTTACGGAAGTAAATTAACGCTATGCGCTGTACTCTATGCGGGATGTTGAGTAGATGGCGCCGCATTGGATGGAAAAATGTGTGTGGAGCCCCACGGACAAGCGCGTTGCAGCATACTTAACCCCTGTGTGGGGCGACATCCCGGACAAGAGGTGGTAGCCCTCTGCTGTCGGCGTAAATTATGGCTTCAGGAACGGACTCCGGAAGAATTGAAGGGTGATGGTGGATAAGGGTTCTGGAATAAAAAATAAGTAACAGAATTCAACTACGTTATATATTATGTTGAACTAAACCGCTTCGCGGTAGTTTAAACATTTTGTTCTTTGACAATTGAATAGTTTCTAGCGAGATGCTCTTGTTCAGGGATGATCCACCTCCATTATCTGATCCGTGAGTTTCAAGACTCTCTTCCTTTCTGATAAAAGGGTAGATGTTACTACTACCTAAAAAGAAAGGAGAGCGGTTATGGGAAGATTGCACGATCAGATGAAGAGGGATTTGGAGTTAAAGAATTACAGTC